>CAYMMZ010000001.1:0-45398 GCA_964391715.1 Candidatus Woesearchaeota archaeon
TAAAACCACTTCCATAAGTGGTAGGACTATATTCAACACCCTTCAATATTCCTTCTAACCCATAATCTTCATCCTCAATAATATTCTTTCCGCCAGATATTGGAACAAATTTATCTAAATTTTCATTGTATTCATAATCCGCCAAGTATAATTCCCACCCAGAATATTCTAAAACTTTTACTATTGCCTGACTACTCTCTTTATATATTTCAGAACTACTTTTTGGAATATTGGAATTAGTTCCAAACTCTAAGTTTTGAACATAGGAGGATATCCACACAATAAGGATTATTGTTATAGGAACTAACAATAATATAATTAGCCATTTGTTTTTTCTTTCGTCCTTAAAGTGTAATTTATTTGTCATTTTAGATTAATTGCCTAGTAACCAAAACAAGAATATAATGCCTACAGGTATTAATCCCGTTTTTAATACTTGGTTCCAATTTAAATTAATTTTGACCATGTGATAATGCTTATCCGTATTAAAAAAACCTTCTTCTTCATATTCGGCAAACACTACATGAGAACTTAAAGGAATCAAAGGAATAAATATAAAACAAAACCACATAGTAGAAATATAAGGTTCTAAATCTTCTATTTCCTTCAACCCTAGGCCATGAAGTTCTTTTTTAGTTAAATGTCTTCTGCCATACAATGTTGTTCCAATGCCATTAATCATATACATAAAACTAATAATCTTTAGGGACTTTTAAGGTTTTTCATCTCTTTCGATTAATTCTGGCAGCCCTTCATTTTTCCTTTTTTAGGAAAAGAAAAGAAAATCTTAACAAAAATAGATTTTAAATAATCTCCAAACACCCCCTCACATTCATAAATTCCTCTCTCCTGAACGAAACACTTAGGCGAAGCCAAATGTGAAGCCACGAAAATCCCAACAATCCTTAAAAACCCCACTCCCCTCAACCATAAATGAATTAAAACATTCATATAAGATTTTCCTAAAATCCGCGAAACAAAGTTTCGCCCACCTTAGGGGTGGGAAGAAATCTTGAAAAGATTTCTGGGAGGGAAAATCTTCCCAAAACATAAAAATGACATATATAAAAAGAATGGTGATGCATGGATTCAAATCCTTCGCAAGGAAGACAGAAATTCCAATGGAAAATGTGATGAATGTAATTGTCGGGCCAAATGGCTCAGGAAAATCAAATATAACCGATGCACTCTGTTTTGTCCTTGGAAGACTCTCTATCAAATCAATTAGGGCGGCAAAAGCCGCAAACCTTCTTTTCACCGGAAATAAAACCTATAAAGGTTCTCAAGAAGCATCAGTAGAATTGGTCTTCGATAACACTGATAAATCATTCGCAGTAGATACTCCAGAGCTCTCAATCAAAAGAATAGTCAGAAAAAATGGACAATCAATATATAAGATAAACCACCAAACAAAAACAAGACAAGATCTTTTAGAAATTCTCTCACAAGCAGGAATTGACCCTAATGGATTCAATATTGTCTTACAGGGAGAAATTCAATCTCTCGTAAAGTCTTCTGCAGAAGACAGAAGAAAAATTATTGAGGAAGTAGCAGGAATCTCCATATATGAAACTAGAAAACATAAATCTATAAGGGAATTAGAAAAAACAGAAGAAAAATTAAAGGAAGTCTCAGCCGTTCTAAAAGAAAGAAATTCTTACCTAAAAAATTTAGAAAAAGAAAGACAAGAAGCTGTTCAATGGCAAAATCTCGAAAGCACAATCAAAAGATGCAAAGCAACACTTCTCTCCAAAGAAATGAAGGAAAAGGAAAAGGAAATTTGGGGAACAGAAAAGTCGATTGAAAATAATGAAAAAGAAATAAAAAATCTGAAAAAGAAAATAGCGGATAAGAATCTCTCAATGGAAGAACTCCAAAACAAGATAAAAATAATAAACAAAAAAATACAAGCTTCCACTAGTAGTGAACAAGAAACTCTCCATAAAGAGCTATCTGATCTAAAAGCAAATCTCGCAGGGCTAAAAGTGAGGAAAGAGAATTTTGAAACACGTCTAGAAAGAGGACATGAAAAACAAATAGACTATAAAGAAAAAATGGAAAATCTAGATGAAGAAATTTCTAAAATTCAAACGGCAAGCCCTGAAATAAAAAAACAACAGGAAAAGCACAAAGTCCTCCAAGAAAAATTAGATATTTTAGAAAAACATAGGAGAAGATTCTACATCTTAAAATCAGAGCTTTCAACTGCAGAAAATCAAAAGTCTGAAAAAGAAAAGTTCCTTATAGAATCTAAAAAAGAAATACAATTAATAGAACAAAATATAGAATCTCTCTTTAATGAAATCAAATATGGAAAATCTCTAGAAAAAGTCTCTGAACTGAAAAAAGAAACCAAGAGTGAAATAAATTCCTTAGAAGAAAAAATCTCTGGGTTAAGAGAAGAAATCTTGGAAAAGGAAAAAAGAAATGCTGTTCTTGAAATGGACATAAAAAGAGAAGAAAAATTATCTAAAAATATTTCTGGTTTAGAAATTTGTCCAATATGTAAGCAAAATGTAGAAGAGGGACACAAACACAAAATTTCTTCTGGGGCAAACCAAAAAATAAATTCGGCAAAAGGAGAATTTGAAAAGAATGTTCAAACAAGAGTTGAAGATACATATAAGATAGAAAAACTAGAAAAAAGATTATCTGAATTAAAAACAAAGGAAAATGAATTAGAGATAGATGAATTAAAAATTAAAAATTCTGTGGAGAGAAAAGAAAATATTAAAAGAATTTCTGCTTCAGAGAAAGAAGCAAAAGAAGATCTAAAAAAAATTAACGAAAAGATTCACATCATCCGTTCAGAATTTGAAAAATTAAAAGATATTGAAACGAAATATGATGAAGCAAGAATGAACTTACAAGAATTGGGTCTAGCAGAGATGGATGTAGATACTGAAATTACTCTAAAAAGAAAAGAGGTCAATAGATTAGATTTGGAACTAAAATCTACAATAAGAGATATTGAAGAATCTGAGGTTGAATTAAAAAAAATCACAACCATCATCTCTGAGCAAGAAAAACTCTTCTTAAAAAAAGAAATAGAAGAACAAAAGCTCTATGAAAAGTGTGAGAAATTCTTCAATGAAAAAAACGGACTTCAAGATCAAGAAAAAGTTCTTGAAACAGATATAATGGGCTTCCAACATAATGTTAGAAATTTTGAAGAAAAGATAAATCATTCAAAAATCCAAAAAGCCCAATACAATGCTCAAATTGACTCTTTAAAAACAGAACTCTCAGAATTCGGGAATGTCGAGTTAATTCAAGCCCCAATAGACCAAATAAGAGATAGACTCCAAAAAGCACAATTTAGGATTTCTAAATTTGGAAGTGTTAATATGCGAGCCCTAGAAGCCTTTGAAACAGTCCAAGAACAATGTACTCAAATCCAAGAAAAAGTAGAAACTATCGAAAAAGAAAAGGAAACTATCGAAAAAATAGTTGCAGAAATTGACAAAAAGAAAAAGAAATCCTTCTTAACAACTCTCAACGCAGTAAACCAATACTTTACAAGGAACTTCTCCCAGCTGTCTCGGAAAGGAGAAGTCTTCTTAGAATTAGAAAACAAAAAAGAACCTTTTGAGGGAGGACTAAACATCTTAGTAAAAGTCTCCCGTGGCAGATACTTCGACATAGCAAGTCTTTCTGGTGGAGAAAAAACTATGGTAGCTCTTTCCCTAATATTTGCAATCCAAGAATACAAACCTTATTGCTTCTACATCTTTGACGAAATCGATGCTGCTCTAGACAAACATAACTCCGAACTCCTAGCCGCCCTAATAAAAAAATACATGAAGACAGGTCAATACATCATAATAACTCACAACGACACTCTCATCAGCGAATCCACTAATCTTTTCGGCGTCTCCATGCAAGAGAATATTTCGAAAATCGTATCTTTAAAAGTATAGATTTTCGAAGGATGAAATTAATAAATTGGTGAACGAAGTTCACCCATCGTAAATGGTGGGAGAAATTTTGCAATAAAATTTCTTGGGAGGGAAATTTCATCCTTTTCTAAGATTGTGAGCTTGAAGGTTTGATCCAATCTCTTAATCCAATCCTCTTAATCCCACAGAATAAACAACCGCTGCAACAAAAGAAAATCCTCCACTAATAAACATCGTGTTTGCAATACCTAAAAAATTTATAGAAATTCCTGTCAAAAATATTGCAAGACTATTAGCTAAAGCCCATCCGACCCCATTAATAGAACTAAGACTTGCCCTAATCTTTGAAGAAAATTCATGATGGAGTGCAGAATCTTCAACAACATCTGTCATCGCCAAGAGGATTTTTAGAATACTCAAAAGAATAATGCTCACAACAATTGAAGCTATTAATGTTAGCCCTATAATCACAAGGCCTAAAATAACAAATAGTAAAAATAGAGAATTTCTAAATCCTTTTTTAACCGCAAGTTTTTGTGCCATAATGGGCCCTATTAAAGCGAAGGTGGCAGAAATTGCATAAATTCCTGGAATAACTTCTGGACCAAACCCGAATACAGCTACGAAAAATAATGGGAGGGCAACGAATAAACTACTAATAGAAAAAGTGCTCGCATAACCTCCTATAAGAAGTGCCCTAAGATTTCTATTATCCTGGTGAAAAATATATGTAAACGATTCCTTCAACTTAATAATAGATTTTCGAATATAGCTGGCAGGAATCTTTTCTGGAGAAAAATTCTTCTCAATCATATATTTTCCCGTTATCAAAAAAATCCCTAAATAAACCATGGAAATAGCAAGCCAAATAGCCCTAAAATTTTGAGAAACAATAAGGAATCCTATAATTCCTCCGATAAGCCAACCACTTTTCTCGTAAATATACCCTTGAGAAATAAGCCTCACTAACTTGGACTTCTTTTTCGCAATATTCAGCGAATCAATCGCCCAAGGTCCAATAGTTCCACTACCAAATGCCCAAGCGATATCGTGAAGAAGCCAAAAGGCTGAGAGAATCCAAAAATTAGTAAATAAAAACACTCCTAAAAATGCAATAAAGAAAAGAAACTGGGAAATCATCGCCGCCTTTTTTCGGGAATCATAATCTGCAATTGCACTTGTGGGAAACTCAAAAATCACAATCATCAAAGTTGAAATCGCAAAAAGAGTTGTCACAGCAATAACATTAAATCCTAGAGAGATAAAATAAATAAGCCCTAAGGCACTTACCAAGGCTCTCCTCAAACCATGAGTAAACTCAATGCTATTCCTAATCCTCATCACTTTCTTTTCAAAACTCATGTTCCAACAAACATTCAAACATTATTAAACATATCCAAACCCACTCACAACATCTCCTTCCTAACGAAACGCCCAGACAAAGTCAGGCGTGAAGCCAAAAGCTCTCACCATCTAACAAAAAAATAAAAGCACCCCCTCACCAAAGGGGAAAGCCTTCTCCTCCGCGAAACCGCGAGCAAAAGACATTAAATAAAAATAAAAAATAATTAGTGAAGTTAGTAGTAACTTGTTTCTACTTCTTCCATTGGTTTTTCCTTTCTAGCAAGAAGAACAACCAAAACAGCAAGAAGAACAAGGAAGATTATTACAAGGATTATTGTTAAAGCAACAACAGATGCTGAAACAGATGACCCAGTAACATTCGCTCCGAAAACAACTGATTCTCCGTTAACATCAACTGAAAATGTGTATGTTCCAACTTCGGCGTCATCTGACGCAGTAACTGAAATAGCAACAGTCTCACTTGAACCAGCATCTACAGTAACAACTGAAGGTGTGGAAACAATTAAACCTGTTCCAAAAACAGCATCTATGTTGAAAACTTTTACACTGTCTCCAGAGTTAACAAGAATCAAATCGTACGTAGCAGTTTCTCCTGCGTTTAAGTCCTTATTCTTTATAGCAGCCAAAACTTCAACAGCGTTAGAATCTCCAACACCGATAAGTTGTTCTACAGAAGTAGATGCGTCAATATTGTAAACTTCAACTTCCATCAAGTGAACACCACCTTCGGCGTTCCCAGGAATTTGTAAGTATACCTTGGCTAAAGCAGAATCTGTATCATCTTCGTCATCATTTCCTAAGTCGTTATCTACTGAAGTTGTAACTAAATCTCCTAAATATTTTTGTGAAAAAATACCTAATGAAGGGATAGAAACTACAACGTATGTATCGTCAGCTCTGTTAAATCCATTGTTCTTTACAACAACAGAGATAGGAACAGTGTCCCCTGCAGAAACCTTTGAAGGGTAATTAACAGACAAAACTTCTAAAGTATACGATTCTCTTTGCATTCTAATTGTGTATTCTACTTCAGTTCTATCAGTTGAAGAAACGATTTCCACATAAAGAGTATAATCTTTATATTGGTCATCTTCATCAGATGGGAGTTCTAAGGACAAAAGCTTTGAGTATGTAGTTCCATCAACAATGTCAAATCTGCTTGTAGCAGCATAAACATCATCTCTGTGACCTTCCATACGAACCTTCACCTTAACATCTTCCATATCCATATCTGCATCAAATATAACCCTCACAGGAACTACGTCACCAACAGCTCCAGACATTGTTGTAACTCCGCCCAAATCGACGTCGTTAAACTCAGTTGTAACTCCGGTTGCAAGTTCTCCTGCAGCGGCAATACTAACGGCAAATAGAGACAAAACTACAATAAAAGGAATTAAAAGTAAATTTTTATTCATATTTTCCATATTAAATTTAGTTAATCTTTGGACAAAAGATAGGTATTTAAACCTTATTATTGTTGTAATTCTGAAAGGACGAAAACCTTAAAAAAGTATACTTTGGTATACATTATGTCAAAAAACGGAGTAATAAAAAACATGAGTAATAAGAAAACAAATAAGAAAACTATAAGAAAGAAGAAAGAAACCTCAAAGATAACTACTATGAAACTCTTAGAAGAAACTAAGATTCGAATAGAAAAATTAAGAGAACATAAAAGAGAATCTTATGATGATATACTAAGAAAGATCCTATACGTCTTAAATGTAGCAAGAGACGACCCAGAAAAGGCTAAAAGGGTCTTAGAAAGAATTGATGATTTAAGAACTAGAATGTTAGAAGAAGAACTTCAACAAAAAGAAGATTTGAAAAAAGAAAAGGAAAGAGTTTAAATTACAAATTATGCTTCTGGAGTAAAATTTTCAGAAGGTACCTCAAAATAATATTCCTGTCCTGTCCAAGAACACCTTACTCCCACAATACTCCTACCATCTTGTTCAGACATCTTCAAAACCTTCAGTAAGCCTTCACCATGCAATAGACTCTTCCCAATAACCCCTCTTTCTGAGGTAGATAAGTACCTCATATCTGAAGTGAAGCTCCCTTCCATTGTTTCAGAATCATAAGCAGGAGCAAAAAAATCCGCAGGAGGACCTCCTAATGCATTAAAGGTGACAAATCTCTCATTGCTGAACATCCCTTCATTATAATTACAAGAAATAAAACCTCTTACTCTTTCAACCATCACCCTATAGTCTCGAAATAGTTTATATATTTTTAGGTGCTATCTAAACCCAAAAAAATTTAAATCTCAAAACCACTTCCACCCAAATTATCGATATTCTGGATAATATAAGTATACATCTTCTTTATAACTAAATCTTGCAGATTCTCTCTTAAAACTCCATGGCAAACAGACATATCTCTTTCAGGAACTCCTACAAAACCCTTTGGCAAGCTACAGACCATACTCTGCCCTTCTAATCTAAGAGAGTCTTGATTATTCAGTTCTCCTTGCAAAAGTTCCACGTTAATATTACACTCATCTCCAGAACTACCAAGGATAGAGTACCTAAAAATCATATCTTCCCCTCCAATAAATTTGGCCCTATCACAGGATTTTAAATATTCATTAAAACAATTCCAATCACTACAACTATCAAAACTAAAGAAAAAAAGCCACCCCGCATAAATCGCACCAAGAGCAACTATCAAGATAATCAATAGCTTAATCGCAAAATGATTCTTTCCAGAACTCTTCTTCCCACCTTTCTTTACCTTCATAGAAGATGTATGTTCTAGAGGTATATAAAACTTATGAAATAAAAAATAAAAAAGACCCTTCTGAAGAAGGGTCAAAATTGAATACCTATAATGAAATTAATTCTACACTAGTCTCAAAAGTCTTCCCAAAAGTCTTTGCAGCAACTGCCTTCACTTGAAGCTTTTCAGCTCCATTAATAACTGGACCAGTAGCATTAGAAACCATCAAAACAAAGGAATCTTTAGAATTAACAGAACCCAATCTAGACGAAGGAACATTTTGAACAATCTCCAAATCTTCATTCAAGACAAGAACATTTCTTCCCTTTATCTCAATAGAGAGTTCTCTCAACTTAGAGATATCTTTATCATTCAAACTTCTTCGCTTTATCTCTTCTAAGGGCTCAACAGATTTTTGCCTATCAAACTTAGAATTAGTGTCTTTTCTACCATAAGATCTCTTAGAAGAATCTTTAATCTTCCTCAAAAAAACCTCTGCAGGAACTTTTTTCCGAAGTGCCTGTAACAATTCTTTCCCGGCAAGTTCTTCAACTTCTTTTCCGTCAGGCGCCTGTGCGATATAAACTACTTTTGCATTCTCACAAACATTCTGAGCAATGAGGTTTCCTCCACGGTCACCATCAACAAAGAGTGTTAGCTCCTTAGTCTCTCCAAGGGTAGCAATTGTTTTTGGAAATCGGGTTCCTTGCATTCCAATAACGTTATTGATTCCATGCTTCAACATATTAACAACATCTGCCCTACCTTCTGCAACAATCAATTCTTTTTCAGCATCAATATTTGGACCTGCAGCCAAACCTTCTTCGCCATAAGTTACAGCTTTTGAAGTTCGAGCAGATTCTTTCAATTCAGTCTCCATCTCAGTAGAATCCATTCCCTCATTCTTAATGTTAGCAAGCAAAGCCTTAGCCCTTTCCATGATATAATCTCTCTTAGAACCTCTAACATCTGAAATATCTCTAATAGAAATTTTAGCATCTGTCGGACCAATCTTATCAATTGTTTCTAGTGCCGCAGCAATAATTGTCGTTTCTGTTTTATCCAAAGCAGAAGGTATGTTAATCTCTCCAGTGGTTTTTCCATCACTAGTATTCAAATCAACTTCAATTCTTCCAATCTTTCCTTCTTTTTGAAGCTCTCGAAGCTCCATGTCACTTCCAAGCAAACCTTCTGTTTGACCAAACAAAGCACCTATAACATCGGGCTTTTGAAACGGACCCTCCGCTACGAAATCTGCAATAATCGAATATTTTATCGACGTTGGACTTATTTTAGCCATTTTTCTTTTTCTCCATATTTAATTAATTAGTTAGAAATCTCTTCGCTATATCTTTCAATAGCTCACCTGAATCTGAACGTAAATGTGATAGTTGTAATAATAATCCTTCTGGATTTCTAACAACAATTAAACAAACTTTCTCTTTTTAAAGCTTACGATATTCCAAAAACAACGGAAATCTTTAAATACTTTTCAATTCAGAAAGGTGTAAATAAAGAGGGCAAAATGGAATCTAGCGACGAGGAATTCAGTGAAGAAGAGTTCGATGATGAAGACGAACTTAAAGACGACGAATAGCCCAAAATAAACAAAAAATGTCTGAACTAGAAGAGATTGGAATTGAAGAAGGTGACTTTGACCTTACAGAAGAAGCAGAAGAGTTAGAATAGTTATTTTTATTTTTATTTTTTTAAATCACTTAGAGGTACTTGTGGCTCACAACCCTTCAAGTAACTTCGCTTCTCTAAACAACCCAAGAGCATTATATGTAGCGGTTAATTTTTCCTTAATTTCATTTTTTTCAATTTCTTCCAGATTCATTTTAATAATCTTTTCATAAAATTTTGTAGCAGAAGCTTTTTTTCCCTTATCTTCCAAAGCCTTTGCAGAGACAAGGTAAATATTCTTCCTCGCCAACTTAATCTTTGACTTCTGCTCTATATTCCCATCTCTAAGGGCCCTCACAAACATCTCATCTGCATCCTCTACTCTCCCTGCTCTAGAATAAAGCTCCGCAGCAGAAATATAACTCTCCCTCCTCTCCCTAAAGGAAACTTCAGCTGAAGCTTTATTCGACAAAGCTTTAGCCGCCCGTTCATACATTCCTCGCTCCTCCAAAAACCTCGAAAGTTCTCCCCACAAAAACCTCTTTATCTCGAAATTAAATCCAGTCTCTTTTAAAGCAGATTCTAAATAATTAATCTTATTCAAGGAAGTGGCCATCATAGACAACTTCTCTTTGATTTCTTCAATCGTCTTTTCACGTACCTGAACTACCATAAATAACCAATCACACCCTACCTTTTAAGAATATATGTAATCAAAAACTCTTAATAAAATTATTTCATTTTCTCACGTTGTTTTTGTATCTTTGCTGCATGAGCCTTTTCTTTTTTGTTTGCCTTTCTAATCATAGAAAGATGGTCTTTAATAATTATTTTTTCTATTTTTATTGGCTTTACTTTTTCAGTACTCACCCACTGACTACTCCCTTTTGGCTCGTTTTTGAAAGTTTTGGAAGGCAAGACATATACATATCCTTCTTTATGTTTTGGCCACCCTTCTAAAATAATACAAAATCTAATAAAAAATTTGCCATCCTTTTTCCCAACACCCATACTCGCATCTTTTACCCCATCACCCCTACAAATTGACATTCGGATAGCTTGTTCCTTAAATGATGTTGCATAAACCGCTTTCTGATTATTCTCCGGGTTGTTTGGGTCTATTTCTGGAGGTGCTCTGGGGATAAAATAACCCCCTTTAATTTTTCTAGGACTCCCGTGATAAAGATATTTAGGCTTCATTAAAAATTAAAGATTTAATAGTATAAAAATCTTATTCGATAAAACCCTTAAGCTTCCTCAACAAAACACCCTAGCAAAGTCTGGAGTGAAGGAATCAAAAACTCTTAAATAACCAATCAACCTAAAAACAAAATGAAAAGATGTGAATGGGTAAACAATATAAGTGAAGAATATATAGATTACCATGACAATGAATGGGGCGTTCCAGTTCACGACGACAATAAACTTTTTGAATTCTTAATATTAGAGGGGGCTCAGGCAGGACTTTCATGGTCAACAATTCTAAAGAAAAGAAAAAATTACCAAAAAGCATTTGACAAATTCAATCCTAAGAAGGTTGCAAAATACGATTCAAAAAAATTTGGAGAATTAATACAAAACACAGGGATTGTAAGAAACAAACTTAAAATAAAATCCGCCATCCAAAATGCAAAAGCTTTCTTAAAAATCCAAAAAGAGTTTGGTTCCTTTGATAAATATCTCTGGGGTTTCACCAATGGCAAACCAATCAAAAACAAATTCAAGAAGATGTCCCAACTCCCAGCAAAAACAGAACTAGCAGAAAAAATCTCAATTGATCTAAAAGACAGGGGAATGAACTTCGTCGGCCCAACAATAATTTATGCATTCATGCAAGCAACAGGAATGGTAAACGACCATACGACAGACTGTTTCCGATATAAATTATAATTTGCCTTAACTTAAATTCTGCCGAAGGACCTTCCTTCCAAGAATAAACTTTTTCCTTCATAACTCCCTACCATCAGCGATAATTCCACACGGGTTATTTCTGGATTTACTGGTACCATAACAATATCTCCCCCAGGGGAAAAAAGATATTCTCTTTGCGGGTTCATTCGATTTGGTTGAACATCATTAACGTGCTCTCTGCTCCCTACAAGCCAACAAGACTCTAATGTTTTGAGAACTTTTCTTTCTACACCTCTCATTATTTCGGGATTTATTGTTTGTCTCGAAAGATCATATGCTTCGGGAATTCTTGTTTGATAAGAAAAATGTGCGCTAGTGACTATAGGCAATTGTTCCTCTCCCAAGGGATGTCTCAGTTCCCCATCGAATGGTTCTTTATAGGAAAACTGATAGGGTTCTTGTGATTGTTGTCTCGCGGATTTAGGAATATATCCGTCTCCAGAGAATCTTAAATTAAAGAATGTCTCCTTACTTTCCCCATCAAAAGATTCTGGTTCTCGATTAGAAATTGACCACCCAAAACTATTTAATCCTTCACGAAGTTGAACTACAGGATCAACATCTAGTCTACCTCCCCTTGCGATTTCAGAGATATTACTATATGCATCTAAAGGGCTAACAGCCACTTCACTAGGGAACCTTAACTCAAATTCATGTTCTGGAAGACCAAATCCTGAACTAATATCTCTCCCTACAAATAGCCCCCCATACATACTATTTCCTTTTTCAAGTTCCCGTGCACGATTTTCAAGAGCCCTTCTTCCAACACACCTAATACGCCCTTGCATTTGCCCAATATCTAGGAGTACATGACTATCGTTATCATAAATTGCTTTCGCAGATTCTCCGCCTTCAACAGTAGCATCTCCCATCCTATCCTCACAACTATCAGCTTTATAAAAATTTATACACTAAACTATCTAAACAAAAATTCTAACAAAAAATCATATCGCCTTAGGAACTTTAGTCCCCAAAGCTAAAAAATAAAAATAAAAAAGAGGCCTTATCGGCCGTTAAAAGATAGAAATTACAATTTCTTCTCAGTTAAACTCTTACAAACACCTGCTGCAACTGTAACACCCGCGTCTCGGATAGCGAATCTTGCCATGTTTGGATTCTTATCTGCAGATTCCAAAACAAGATTTCCGATCGGTTTGACCTTCACAATAGCAACATCCCCATTCTTCAAGAAGTCTGGGTTTTCTTCAGCAACTTGTCCGCTTGCAGGGTCCAACTTAGCTTTAATTTCCACGAATTGACATGGAACTTGAGCTGTGTGAACATGGAAAACTGGTGTGTAACCTTTTGCAATTACAGTTGGGTGGTTGATAACAGCCACTTGAGCTTCAAACTCTTCAACTATTACTGCTGGTTCACCTGCATCACAAATAACGTCTCCTCGAGCCATGTCTTTCTTACCAACGCCTCTGACGTTGATACCAACATTATCTCCAGCTTCAGCTTCTTGTAATTGTTCATGGTGAGCTTCGATACTTCGAACTTCACCTTCGATTCCAGTTCCGGATCGTCCAGGTAGTACTATGACCTTTTGGCCAATCTTCATAATACCGGTTTCAATCTTTCCTACAGGAACAGTACCAATCCCAGTGATATCATAAACATCCTGGATAGGCATTCTCATTGGTAAGCCAGTTGGTTTCTCTGGTGCAGGGAACTTATCAATCTGTTCAAGAACAGTTGGTCCTTTGTACCACGCCATCTTGTCGGACTTGTTCGCAATGTTATCCCCCATAAGGGCAGAACCTGCAATAAAAGAGGTAGTTTCAGGATTAAATCCTGCCTGTTTAAGAACTGCAGAAACATCTTCTACTGCTTTCTTGTACTTATCCTCATTGTAATCTACAACATCCATCTTATTGATTAAAACTGCTAAGTGTTTTACACCCATAGTTCTAAGCAACCAAACGTGTTCCTTTGTTTGAGGTTGTACACCATCTTCACATCCAACAACTAAAAAGGCAGCATCTGCTTGAGAAGCACCAGTAATCATGTTTTTAACAAAATCCTTGTGTCCCGGAGCATCAATAATTGTAACTTCAAAATTCTTAGTCATAAGCTTCTTATAAGACAAGTTAATTGTAACTCCTCTTTCTCGCTCTTCTTTCAAATTATCCATTACATAAGCAAATTCAAACCCAGCTTTACCATGTTTTTCTGCTTCTTCCTTGTACTTTTTCATCTCTTGTTCAGAGACTGCGCCACCATCAAAGAAAGTTCTACCTACTGCAGTACTTTTTCCTTGGTCAACGTGTCCAACGAAGACAACATTCATTCCTGGTTTTTCTTTAGCCATTTTTTCTAATTTTTTAATTTAGTTAATATAACCCAGAGCATAACGCTCAAAGAGTAAATATATTGTGTAATATTGGTTTTTAAAGTTTGTGCAAGCAAATTTTAAACAGGAGGATTTGAAGTAACCAGCTTTTTAATGTATTCAGTTAACTCTCCAAATCCTCCTTTCATTAAACCAACACATTTAAATATACTATATTATAAATAATATTAAGATTATTAGAACTATTAAGACTATTAAGATTATAAATAATATAAAATGGCAAAAAAGGGAATCAGTATAACTATAGAAGATAGAATTCTCAGAAAGTGGAAAGAATATACTGAAAAAGAATGCATCAATTCTTCAAAATTAATTGAAAAATTAATTGAAGAACATCTAAAAAAGAGGAGAGAAAATGTTTAATAAAAATATAAAGAAAAAGATAAAAAAGAAAGGAATCTCTATTAAATATTCTCATGTAAAATCTATAAAAGACATAGTCATAATAGACGAAAAAATATCTGATAAAATAGAATAAGGTTTCTCCCATTTTCCAATCCCCTTACACCAAAATCTCCCAAGCCTTTAGTCAGCAAATTTCTTTTTTTATCAGATAAGTTTTGCAGGAAACATTTTCGCCACGTACTTGAGTACGCAAGAAAATTTTTACAAAAAAATTAGCGATAAAAAAAGAAATTTATTGGTTCTCGGCTAGTCCTTTCCTATCCCTAATCTGACGAATAACCTTAACCTGCAAATCGTTCGGCAATTTCTTAAAAGTCTGACTAACCAATGAGGAAACTCCTCTCCCTTCTGTCGCACTTCGAAGGTCTGAAGTCCAACCAATCATTTCTTGAACGGGAATCTCGGCATTAATTGTAACCCCACTCTCTTCTTGAGCAACATCTACTAGATTACCCCTCTTGGTAGAAACAAGTGAAGTTGCAGCCCCCATAAATTCTGTCGGAGCTTCAATTTGATGAACTTGAACAGGCTCAAAAATTGTAGGGGTTGCTTTTGCAAAGGCCCCTCTAACTGCTTCCCTAATTGCTGGATAGACTTGTGCTGGACCTCTATGAATCGCATCCTCATGTAATTTCAAATCAACCAAAGAAACTTTCAATTTGAGGCATGGTTCTCTAGCCAACGGACCAGCCTTCATAACTTCTTCAAAAGAATCCAAAACAAGCTCAATTACTTCTCCAATATGAACTTCACCTTTGGTCTTATCCAAAAAAACATTCCCTTGGAAAATATCTCTATACTGCTGTGCCTCATCTCGAGAGATTCCAAGGCCAACAAGAGTTTCATCAAGTGCCTTATCTTTCTTCTTAATTCTTCCCTTTGGTAAAGTTCCGTCACTAATAGCTTCAACAATAGCATCTTCTAAAGGTTCCACTGTTAAAAAGAAGCTATTATGTTTATTAGGGCTTCTCCCTTCTGCTGCATCACTTTGCTTAACAACAGATTCTCTAAAAACTACAATTGGAGCTCCAGATTCTACATCCAATCCTTTCTCAGTCTTAATCCTATTCTCAATAATTTCTAAATGGAGCTCTCCCATTCCAGAAAGCAAAGATTCTCCGGTCTCTTCATTAATTTCAATTCTAAGTGAAGGATCCTCCTTTCCAATCTGTCTTAAAATTTCAACAAGTTTGGGCAAATCTGCAGTTCTCTTTGCAGAAATAGATTTTGTAACAACCGGTTCAAACAAATGGCTAATCGCTTCAAATGGTTCAATTGGATTTGTGGAAACAGTCTCACCAACAACAACATCCCGGAGACCAACGATACCAACAATATTTCCAGCCACTACTTCATCTAACTGAACTCTCTGAGCCCCTTTGTAAATAGAAACTTGTTGTGCCCTAACCTTTTTATTAGCAATATTCAAATGCAACTCATCTCCTTGTTTAATCTTTCCTCCAAAAAGTCTCCCTGCAGCAACTTCTCCAGCATGAGGGTCAACCACAATCTTTATAGGAACAAATGCTACTTCACCATCAATATTACAAGATTGAAAATCTTTTCCAGCAGTACTATCCAAATCTCCATGCCAAATTTTTGGAATCCTATATTTCTGAGCAACAACAGGGTCAGGATGATTATTAACTACCATATTCAAAATAACTTCGTGTATCGGTGCCTTTTTCGCAAGAACCTTGTAATTTTCTCCACCTTCCCCATAAGCATCAATTATTTCTTTAAACGAAATTCCATTCTTCTGCATGTAAGGAATAGACAATGCCCAATTATGGAATGCTGAGCCAAATGCAACTGAACCGTCCGCCACAGATACTTGAAACTTCTCCTTAAATTCAGGTTCAGCAATTTTTGCAATAAGAGCATTAACGTCATTGATTATCCCAATAAATCTTTTCTGCATCTCTTCAGGCGTCAACTTTACTTCCCTAATTAGTCTATCCACCTTATTAATAAAAAGAATCGGCTTAACTCTCTCTTTAAGTGCTTGTCTAAGAACAGTCTCAGTTTGTGGCATAATCCCTTCACTAGCACATGTAAGAACAATCGCACCGTCCACTGCCCTCATAGCTCTTGTAACATCTCCACCAAAATCAACATGACCGGGGGTATCAATTAAATTAATCAGATAGTCTTGTTCTTCGACTGTATGAACCATAGAAACAGAAGCAGAATCAATTGTAATTCCTCGCTCAGCCTCATCCTCGTGAAAGTCAAGTGTTCTTGCTTTTCCTGCAAGGTCTTCACTCATCATTCCAGCACCAGCAAGTAAATTATCCGAAAAAGTGGTCTTCCCATGATCAATATGTGCACAAATCGCAATATTTCGAATGTGTGTGGGGTCTCTCTGTAACTCTTTCACTCTTTCAGTCATATCAATTGCCATTGTTTAGAATTGAAAAATCGCTTTAAAAACTTTTGTGTAAGCAATACATCTAAAAGTTTGTATAGACTATAAATCAAAAATTAAATAATCTTTCTCAAAACATAAAGTCTATTTTTATCCTCAGAACTCCTACTTCTCCCAATAGGTTGGTAAATTGCTCTTCCTTGAAAAATATCCACCTTAAGAAATCCTCCACTAATCCCTACAGCCCCCATCTCTTCTAAATCCTCTCTAGAAAAAGTGTTTATATCATAATGAAATCCATCATCAGAATTTGGCTCAAATCTCCCAAGATTATCCATCTATAAAAATAGTTCAATTACTTTATAAGAATTGTCATACTAAACCATCCAAACGAATTTTGATTTTCAGTCGGCAATATTTTCACAAAGAATAACTACCTAAACATCTTTTAAATCAGATCTTCTATGATAATCTTGACTCTCAATAACTCCCAGGGCTAAACTTCTTCCACTCCCTTGAAGTTCTTCAGATCTACTCTCCTGAAACTCCAAGAATGAATCATAAATCTCCGTCCCCACCAACATTCTTTCAATATCTTTACTAAAATTAAAATTTGGTTTAATTGGTGGGATAAACATTTTCCTAACAACCGTAGGAGATCTATTTTCAGCTTTAGGCAAAACTAATTCTCCCCTACAAGAAGAATGAACACCTACCGCTAATTTTTCCAAAACTCCATTAATTCCCTCAAAGGTTTCTCTTTCTTCAAAGTCCCGAGGATTAACATAGGGCAAAACATTAAACATTGTTAAAGAAAAATCTCCTTCCTGATAAAGCCTCGGGGAAACAACAAACACATCGTATTTGGGTCCCTCAGCTCCTGAAGTCATATGAGCTAAAGAACCAAAAGTATTAATCCCATACACATTCAATCTTTTCAATTCATCTGTAACAGGACCTCCAGAATAAAAGCCCCTATCTAAAGTAATCTCCTCAGGCTTTAACCTTTGCACAAGCCCCTTAAATAACTGCCCCAAGCCCCGAATATCCTTATTTGCAAATTCCTCTCCCAGGGATTCAAGCATATCTCCCCTCAATCCATCCACTGAAACAGTCTTAGATTCCTCTAGTAACATGTGTAACATGGCAAATTAACAATCCCTCCATATATAAAAACTATTGTGATAGAATCCACATTTCACTAAGAAACTAATTTTACATTTTTGGTAGGACAGTTCGCAGAGAATAAATTTCTGTAGCGTACTAGTGTACGTAAAGAAATTTTTACCAAGAAATTGCTATTAAAAACTAATTTTTATCGAGCGGAGTCGGCTTGTTTCTCTGCATCATTCTTCTTAGAAATTGCATGACTCTCACTTGACCCCTCACTTGCCGCCATTATTTCCTTAGCCAAAGATTCAACAATCGTCGCCTTTTTATTGAAAGCCTTATCATAAGCCCCATTAATAATATACCTAAGAACCAAATTCAATCTCCGCCTAGGGCTAACATCTACTGCTTGTGGATATTTCGCACCACCATATTCAATAGAAGTCACTTCATCTCGTGGAGCACCATTCTCAATTGCCTTAGCAAAAACCTTCAGAGGATTCTCTCCTGTCTTCTCTTCAATAATCTTAAACACATCAATTACAATTTTAGTACATCGAGCCTGCTTCCCTGTAATCCATCCGGTAATAATCCTATGCTTCTTCCCACGACTTCCAGGAACCTGCAATAAATTAATCAATCTCTCAACAACATTAACTTTTGACCTAGTAGGGTCCCACTTAATCCGACCATGACTCTTCAGCATCAACTTAGGATTCAAATTCACAACCTTCTTCAATCCAGGGTCTTCAATCCGAACCTCTGAAGCATCAAACATACCGAATACTTTCATCTGAACCATTATCTACGTCCCTTCTCAATCTTTCCTTTCCATAAAGGCTCAAGAGGCTGGTCATTTACTTTAATAACTTGAAACCGAACACCTGATAAATCCCCTTTCGTTCTTCCTTGCTTCCCACCAATTCTTTCAATCATAACCTCATCGTGCTCATCCACAAACTTCTGTGCCAAATTTCCTGGAATGAACGCAGTCACTTCTTTTCCATTTTTAATCAATTGAACTCTGCAACATTTCCTCATGGCAGAATTTGGCTGCTTCGCTTCCTTTTGAATTTTTTTTGTAACAATTCCTTTAGCCTGAGCAGCTCGTCCAATCGGGTCAAACTTCAAACTAATACCAAGCCTTTTCTTCTTATCTGGAAGACGGTTATCTCTAAACTTCTTCCTTGCTTTCTTCAATTTTCGTCCACTCATTAATCCCATGTTTCAGTATAAATTATGTGAAGTTTTGATTTATAAAGTTATTGTACCTTTAATCTCTTACCTCCCTCAAAGAACTAAATCTTTTCAAAAGCCTCTACCATGCTTCACAAGTAATTAATTTTTAGTAAGTAAGTTCGCAGTGTAAAAATTTTCGTCGCGTATTTAAGTACGCAAGAAAATTTTTACCAAGAAATTGCTACTAAAAATTAATTACGCAATCCTAAACTTCGCAATCCTAAAGTAATTCTTCAAAACATCTGAGAGTTCTTTCTCTCGAATACGGTTTCTACCTATCAAAGCCGCCTTATTTTGACGACCAGCAGTAAGAGTCATAGAATTCCCATTCAATTCAACCTTAGTAAACTCAACAGGGTCAACAACATCTGCAACAAACTTTGAAATCCCTTCATTACTATCTATGGAAGGCATCGCGATAACCTTAATATTCTTTCGAAGAATCTCTCTTAATTTTTTAACATTAATAGCTCCTTTCCCAATCGCCTTAGAAACTTTCACTTTTGGAACCGCAAAAATAATTTGATTATTATAAACAAAACAATTCTTAGTTGGAACGCCAGAAACTCGAGAGAATAAATTAATATACCTCATCAACTGCATGTCAATAGTTCCGGCCATATTATTTTGCCCTCTTTGTGGGTACACCTTGGTGCGTCAAAGAAAAAACTTCGCTCTCAAAATCAAGATTTAATTCCTTAGAAAGTTCTGCCTTAGGTTTCAAAACAACAAACTCAATATTTGCAGACTCAAGCCTTTCAACGGTTTCATCTCGTGCATCTTTAGCAATAAAAACTCCTGATAATTTTTTAGCATTCTTTATAGACTGGCGAATTCCAAATAAAACGCTTCCTTTCTCCATAGCATCCCTAATTTCTTTTAAACTCATGTTATTAATCAAAAAAATCTTTATTTAAATTTAACCTTTCTTTTTTTCCTTTGGTTTTTCGGCCAATGAACCGGTAACTCTAACCAAAAGCCCTGGAAGTCCAGTTCCAACAGGCACAGGTTGATTTAAGATTATATTCTCAATTACAGAAGCTAACTTATCTTTCTTCCCAGTCTTAGTAGCTTGAACAAAGTGTTTATCAGGAGTCTCAAAACTTGCCCTCGCTAAAATAGAACTTTTGTCAGAGATAATACCCATTCTCGTAATTCCCTTAACTGCACCAGAGCTAGTCATAGTGTCTGCAATAAGCATTGAGTGCTTAATATCTACATTAAGACCTTGAGAAACAATAACTTTCTGAATTTCATTAATAATAACTCGTCTTGCAACTTCTATTCCCAAAACATTTGAAACTTCATGAATATCATTGGTAACAGTTTTGTCTGCATCAACTCCTTTAAATGCTAATAGATCTTTCAAGTTAGACCCAGCAGTCAAAATTACATAATCTTTACCCCTCTTAACAATCAAAACTTGTGAAATCTTTTTAATTCCTGTCAATATAACTTCTTTTAATTTTTCTTTAGTCTTATAAATCTCTTTAAAATCTTCATTAGCCATATCTAAAATCATTCCATCACTTAACTTCTTAACTGCAAATCCTTTATCTTTCAAAACTTCCACTACTTTTTCAAGGGTGATATGTGCACTACGAAGAGCTTTTGAATCAATACCAACCTTAATTTTCTTTGAACCAAAATCAATAGCAATCTCCGTTACAATTTCCTTTAACTTAACTTCCTTTATCTTCTCCGCAATTAACTTTGCTTTTGATTCATTATTGTGATTCTTATCTAAATAAATCTCCATAGCTGGAGTTTTTGGAAGTTTTCTAGCATCCAAAATTTCTATAATTCTCGGAAGTCCTTGGGTAACTTGCACTTCTGCAACACCTGCAGCGTGGAAAACATTCAAGACCATCTGTGTAGAAGATTCTCCAAAAGATTGAGCAGTAACAACTCCTATAGCTTCTCCAGGAGAAACTAATTGATTTTTATGAGCTTCTGAAATATCAATTCCATCAAGACCATATTTAAACTGAATAATATTATTAGAAGCATCTCTTACAGTCTTATCATAAGCCATAACTAAATCTTGTAGAGCATTAGCCAATCTTCTATACAAATAACCAGATTTTGGAGTCCTAAGGGCTGTATCCATCAGTCCATCCCTACCAGTCATAGAACCAAAGAAAAATTCATCTGGTCTAAGCCCCTCAATAAAAGAACTATAGATAAATCCTCCAGCTCGAGGACCCAAATCTCCTTTCTTGAAAGAAGATAAAGTTCTTCCAGTGTATCCAAAATCAATTCTCCGACCATTCAATGCCTGTTGACCAACAGAACAAGCAATCTGGGTAATATTCAATAAACTCCCTCCAGCCCCACTACTAATCATTTTATTCGCCAAATTCTCCTTAGGAAACCCTTTCTTAACAACATCTCCAATTTCTGTTCGAGTCTCATTCAAAACTTGCAACACCTTAATCTCTCGAGTCTCTTCAGCAGTCTTACCCGGTAAAAGTTCCATATTCTTATTATAATAACTCTCAATTACTTCCTGAGTTTTAATCTCTGCAGAATCAATAATCTTTTTGGTCTTTTCTTTAACTTCTACGGGAACATCTAAATCTCCAATAGACAATGTAAATCCAGTTCTTGATAAAAATGTAGTTCCCAAAGAAAATACTCGTCCAAGCAAATTCATAGTCTCACCTCTCCCAATCTCTTTATCTGCAATTCTCAAAACTTCTCCCTTCTCACTCTTAAAACCTTTATAATCAATATTCTTATCTGAAATTTTCTTAGGAACAATCTTTGAAAAAACGTCCCCTCCAGAATTTGTCTTATTAAACCCTGAAAAATCCACTCCAGATTCGTGCAATAATTGTGCAGAATCTTCTTTTGTAAGTTCTCCTTCATTCAACATAAAGTTTCCGCTAACTGCATCCTTAACACAACCCATTAGATTCATATTATTCTTTGGGGAAAATAAATTTGAATTAACATCTAAAAGTACCTCTGCCTCAGCCCTCGCCTCTTCAGTCTGTGGTGCATGAATATTCATCTCATCTCCATCAAAATCTGCATTGTAAGGGTTACAAACAGCGGGGTGAACCCTAAAGGTTTTTCCAGGAAGAACTTTCACAAAATGTGCCATTAAAGAGGCTCTATGTAATGAAGGGTGTCGATTGAAAAGCACAACATCTCCATCAACTAAATGTCTCTCAACAATATACCCTGGTTCAATTTCTTCTACTAAATCCTCTCTCAGTTCTTCAGTAATCCTCTTCCTCTTCCCGTCAGGTCTCAAAATATAATTTGCTGCAGGATATTCTTCAGATTTAATTAATTCCTTCATCCGATTCATATTAGTACTCGTAACCCTCTCCGCAACAGTAAGAATTTTTGCAACTCTTGAAGGAATTCCAACTTCATTCAATTTCAAATTTGGATCTGGAGAAATAACTGTTCGAGCCGAGAAATTAACCCTCTTACCAGCCAAGTTCTTTCTAATCCTTCCCTCTTTTCCTTTAATTCTTTCAGTAATTGTTTTTAATGGCTGACCACTCCTATGTCTCGCTGGAGGAATTTTTGCAATAGAGTTATCAAAAAATGTAGTAATATGGTATTGCAATAAATCCCATAAATCTTCAATAATCACTTCAGGTGCACCTGCATTCAAATTCTCCCAAAGTCTCTGATTAGATCGAATAATATCTGACAACTTATGTGTTAAATCATCTTCAGACCTCTCACCAGATTCTAAAGTAATTGAAGGTCTAACTGTAACTGAAGGGACTAACATAGAGGTCAAAATGCTCCACTCAGGTCTTAAAGTATTCGCATTAATCCCAAGAATCTTCAAATCTTCATCAGTTATTTTCACAAGCCTCTCTCTAATCTCTGAAGGAAATAATCTTCTTCTACCACTTCTAAAGGTTGTTGGCTTCTCTAACTTAACTTTTTCCTGAATAATACTACAGTGAGGACATTTCTTTCCATCCTTAGCTTTCTTAATTCTATCAATCAAAGGTTTCTCTAAATCTTTATCTTCTTTAATCAAAACTTTTCCACAAGCCTCACAAGTAGACCTTAGAACTAAATCAATAATAGGGAGATACTTTATGTGAATCACAGGTCTTGCCAATTCAATCAATCCTGGATGGCCCAAACATTCCTTCAATCTCCCTCCACAAGTCCTACATCTAACACCTGGGTCAATTGCTCCAAGTCTCAAATCCATTAACCCTCCATCAACAGGATACCCATCAACATCATAAAGCTCTGGAGTTACAATCTTAGCAACAGAAAGCTTCTTTATCTGCTCAGGACTAAGTAAATGAAAACTCATTCCGCTGATTTGTTTCTTTACTGGTCTATTCATTTTATTCGTATTTATTCTTCATCTCAAATTTAGTCATTAAATGTAATCCTTGTAATTCTTCAACCAATAATTTGAAGGCATACGAAACTTCAACAGGCTCTACTTGGTTTGAATGGCATAAGCTACAAACCTTCTTGTTATGGATTTGATCGTCAATCACAGTGCTTCCACATTTTGAACAAAGATGAATCACGACCTTATCAGAATCATATCTCTCTTTCAATAAAAGAGAAGCTCCATGACCAACAAGTGCTTCTTGTTCCATCTCTCCAAGTCGAAGAGCCCCACCACGAGCCCTACCTTCAATTGGTTGCCGTGTAAGAAGTGCAATCTTCCCAGAAGCTCTGGCATGAAGAGCATTTGCTACCATATATTTCAACTTCAAATAAAACATATTTCCAACAAAAATCTTCACAGGCATTCTCTTTCCAGTGATCCCATTATACATTACTTCCTTTCCGTCTTCTCTAAATCCAAGTTTCTTCAAACCACTCTCGAGGCTATCGATTGATTCTCCAGAAAATGGGGAGGCATCTACAATCTTCCCAGAAAGAGCCGCAACTTTTCCAGCAAGAACGTCCATCAAATAACCAACAGTCATACGAGAAGGAATACCATGAGGGTTGAATAAGATATCTGGCCGAACACCCTTACTTGTAAATGGAATATCATTTTCAGGTGCAATAAACCCTACAACACCTTTCTGACCATGAGGTACTGAAAACTTATCTCCGATTTCAGGAATTCTAAGTTCTCTCATTCTGATTTGAACTATCTTATTACCTTCTTTGTCTTGTGTAACAAAAACAGCATCAACAGTTCCTTTTTCTCCTTGCCTAATCGCAGAAGAATTTTCTTTCTTTGTCTGAATAGAAATCTCTCTTGCTTCACTCAAGAATTTTGGAGGACTTGTCTTTCCGATAACTACTTCTCCTTCATTCATCTCAGCCTCAGGATAAACAACTCCATCATCCTCTAAATATCTATAACTCTCCTCAGTCCTATACCCTGAAACATCTTTATCTGGAACGATAATCTCATCCCTAAGACCTCCAGAGTAGTTCAATTCTATCGAAGTGTATGGCCTAAATCTAGAGCTTCTTCCAAGACCCCTATCAATAGAACCACCATTTAGAACCGTAGCATCTTCCATATTATATCCTTCATAAGGCATAACTGCCAAAACAACATTTTGTCCAACAGGGTGAACATCTAGAGTATCATAAATAAAACTTCGAACCAAAGGTTTTTGAGGATAATGCAATAGGGAAACATCAGTATCGATTCTAACTGGAAAGTTCCCTGCATAAATTCCAAGTCCTTGCTTGTACGCCTTAGAACCACCTTTAACAAGACGTGCAGGAGGTCCATGGTTTCCAAAAGGCGTCAAGGAAACACTAACTCCAAGACAATCAATCTTGTCTACTTCCAGGTGAGTATGTTCTTCCGTCAATTCCTTTTCATCTAAACAAATATAACAATCATCTTCTTCCGCAGCATCAAGATACTCAAGAATTCCTTCCTTCACAAGGTCGTCCCAAGAAAGTTTTCCTTCACTAACATTCTTTAGATGCTCTTCATTCAAAAGAGGTTTCCCTCCAGAAACAACAATCAAAGGCCTAATTACTCTACCTATCTCTGAACTCAAAAAAATCGTATCCAAAAATTTATCGAATCTCACAGACATCTCATAAGGCAATCTCCCTCCCCTTCTAGCACCCTTAACACTTTTTACAAATTCTTCTGCCTCCTTAACAACTCCAATAAATCTGCCATTATAGAAAATATCAAATTCGCCTTCTTTATCCCCCATTCCAGCTTCTTCTAAAACAGATAAGACACTCTTATGTTCAATTGAAGCCCTTGTAGAAATTTTTGCAAGAAGGGCCAAGTTCTTTCTAAGACCAATTTCAGTTCCTTCCGGAGTCTCGATTGGACAAAATCTTCCATAATGTGTTGGGTGAACTGTCCTCGCCGCAAAATTCTCTTGCTCTCCAGGAAGAGTAGATGTAACTCTTTGTAACTGAGACATTATAGAAAAAGAATTATTCTTATCCATATTTTGAGTAACTCCTTTTCGCTCACCTATCCAAGAACCTGTAGCAATTGCACTCTCCATTCGGTGAGTAAACAAAGTAGATTTCGCAAGAGTCTTTATAGAATAAAATTTCCTTCTCTTAACAGTTTTCTGTAAAGAATGTTGGACCTCTCGAAGAAGAATATTCATATTTACCCTAAATAAATCCGATAGCAAATCTCCAGAAAGTCTAACTCTTTTATTAGCATAATGATCTTTATCTGTCATAGAAGTTTTAGGATTTTCTCTGGCAACATAATATTGCTTAATAAACTTACAAAGTGTTCTCGCCTTCTCCAATCGAGAGGCTTTATCAAGACCGATATGTGGAAGAAAATATGAATCAATTCTTTGTTTAACTCTATCAAGCATTTCTTTATTTGTTCCTTGCAAGGCACTTTTCTCAGCGATCCACATTAAAGCATCATTAGTATTTGCGATATCCGCGAACTCATAAAAATTAACAATTAGACTATCTGTTTGTTTTTCAATTAATTGAGAAATTTCTGCGTCACTCGTAAGTCCAAGGGCTTTCAAAAGAACAATCGCAGGAATATCTCTAAATCTTGAAAAAGAAATTTCTAAAATTCCTTGAGGATTCTCTACGACAGAAACAGGAATTTTATAAGCACCCCTCTGAGAAAATAATCTAAGCATAAGTCTCGCCTTAGTCTTTTGAAATTCTATAAATGTCTGATTAGAAGCTAAGTCTTCAGCCATCACCATAACCCTCTCATTACCGTTAATCAAAAAATATCCTCCTTGATCTTTTGGGTCAATATAATTTTTAACCAGCTCTTCTTCATCCATTCCATAAATATTACAAAACTTACTCTTCACCATAACAGGAATTCTTCCTAATTGAACTTTTTCAGTCTCTACTTGTCCAGCATAATTAATAGTCATCTCCATCCAAATAGGGGCAGAATAGGTCAGATTCCTAAGTCTAGCTTCTGCAGGAGTAATAGGTCTTGAGGAACCATCAGACTCTACAATATTTGGTTTTCCAACAACCACATTCCCTAGATTAATTTCAAAGTCTTCATCAGGAATATTCTCAGAAAGCTCTGTTACAATTTCTTGCATCCGCTCCTCAATAAAATTATTAAATGAAATGATATTAGACTCAACAAGGGAATGATTTTTCAAAAACTCTTTTACCAATATATGCTCTTCCATCAAATAACCACCCTGTAATAAACTTCTGAAAATTCTCCAAACCTTTCAATTCGAACAACGTCTCCAGTCTCGCATCCGTCGGGAAGAGCGGGATCTTTCTTAGAAATTTTGGGCAATTGTGCCAACGCAATATTAAACTTAGCAATAACTTTTTCTACCTCTTCAGGGGAGAGTTTCACGTGCTTCGGTTGGAATATGTGCATCTTTTTTAGAATATACCTTTAGATAAAAAAATTACCGAAAATGCCTTTAAAAACTTTTCCCCTTTTGTTATTAGAGAGTGGTGGGAGTCAAAATCGAGGTTTTTCCCATCTTTTTAAAATATCTCTCTAAAACATGGCCCCGAGGGGATTTTGATCACCAGATCACCTACTGGGTGAACCCTGGGTTCAAATCTAAAACATGGCCCCGAGGGGATTTGAACCCCCGACACCTGGATTAAAAGTCCAGTGCTCTAACCAGGCTGAGCTACGGAGCCATAAATTACTTCAGAAAAACCGATTTAAAAATCTATTCCTTAGGAAAATTAATTCTCTGGATTATAAAATCCTGTGCTAGCATCAAACTTCTCAAAATTTTTATGCATTTGACTTTCCTGGATACTATTAACGCCGTAATAACTACTTCCCCTCTCCTTTCCATAAGGAACCTCACAAGCCTCTTGTAATTCCTCGAACGCAATCTGTGCAATCTTCATCCCTGGATAAAGCTTGATAGGCAAGGGGCTGGCATTAAATAACTCTAATGTTAACTGCAGGGAATTACCAGGGTCCAAAAACCCCGCAGTAGTATGGATAATCAGACCAAGCCTAGCAAGAGAGCTCTTTCCCTCAAGCCGACCAACATGCTTATTATCTACACCCGTAACTTCTTTTATTAAACCCAAGGCAAAAGCCCCCGGGTGCAAAACAAAACAATCTCTACCTCCCAAATCGACATCTTCCATCAAATCCTTCACAGGATCCTTCGTATCGATAACCTCCGTCCTATGCGGTCTAAAAATCTTAAACTGATTATCTAAATGCAAATCATAACTCGCAGGCTGAACACATTTCTCCTCATAAGGAATTATCTTGAGTTCCCCTGTCTTAACTCTCTTCTTTATCTGACAATCCGCTAAAATCCCTGCAGAAAATTTCCTAACATGCTTCTCAATCCCAGGACCCCTTTTTCCAAGAAATGCAGAAACCTTTTCATGCAACTCTTCAATAGTCCAATCATTCTTAAATAAATGGTCAGAAATTTCAATACACTTTCCAAGGTTTTGTTTTGATGGGTCTGGATTCGACATCTCTCTTTGCTCTTGCCCCAAAAATTCTTCAAAAGAAATTTTATCTCCTTCTCCTGCCCTCTCAACAATCCTAGAATACCTTGTCTCAGGATCAGCATCAACAGCAAATAAAATAAATTCTCCCTTACCCTTCAAAGCCTCAACCTCCCCCATAGTCCTCAAACTCTCAATCACCACATCTCCCCCATCTGCACCAGCCTTTTTATATAATTCTTCAACAATATAATTAGAACCATTTTTCTCCCTCAAATCATTAGCAATAAAGATCATACCACTCCTATCTACAGCCATCCCTCGACGTTTCAACTCTTCAATCAAATAATCTCTCACTGAATAATGTTTAAATCCTTTCTCACACAAAAATTTGACAATCGTCCCCTTCCCTGAACCATTAGTTCCTGTAATTCCAATAATCATCAAAAAATAATCCAACCATTATTTAAATAAATTATCGTGCTCAAACAACTAAAAGAGAATTTTAATTTTCATTAGGAAAGTTCGCAGTGTAAAAATTTTCGCCGTGTGCTTTCTCACATAAGAAAATATTTTACCAAGAAATTACCGCTGAAAATTAAAATTAACGACCAGTACTTCCAAATCCACCCTCTCCCCTTGTCGTCTCTTCTAATTCGCTAACTTCTCTAACCTCTCCCCTCTCAATTTTTTGCAACAAAATCTGTGCCAACTTGTCTCCTTTCCTCACTTCAAAATCATCCTCAGTAGTATTATATAAGACTACTTTATACTCTCCACGATACCCGGCATCTATAACCCCTCCAAGAACCGTTACCCCTTTCTTAGAAGCTAACCCACTTTTATCCCAAACGAGGGCAACATAACCTTCAGGAAAGGCCATAGAAATCCCTGTTGAAAAAGTATGCCTCATATTAGGACCTAAAACAAAATTCTCATCAGAATAAATATCCATCCCTGCATCTCCCGCGTGCGCATACGACGGCAAAACCGCACTCTCTCTTAATCTTTTTACTTTTACTTCTACCATTTTTAACACTTACTAAACCCGCATGTACACTTCATGCACCCTTCTTCCATCCTAAGAGGACTCTTACATTCAGGACACTTGTCTGCAGAAGATTTTTTCTTATTTTTTTTGGGTACTCCTTTTTTAGATTCTCCTTTATTTTCTTTTAAAGAAGATTCTCCTTCATTTTTGTTAAGAGATTGTTTCCAGCTCTTCCCCTTCTTACGAAGAATGTCTGAAACCTCTCCTCCAAATTCATCATAGTCCATTTTTCCAAGCATTAAATCCTCTACCCTGCCAAGACCTTTAGCAACATCATATTTAGATAAGGCTCTCGCAAATCCCATCTCCAAAGATCTTATCCCTCCATCCCTCGTCGTGACTCCTCGCCCAGATCCAATATCTCCACATTGTTCAATTACTTCATCAATAGTCCCTCCATTCCTAAGCCAAAGGGAAGTTAATCTGCCAAGACCTTCCATAGTTGCCGCCTCCTGTTCACCCGAGTCTCCAAGATTTCCAAAAACTTCCAAGGGAGCATATTCCCTTCTAGGATCTACAACAACACTAACATGCATATTTCCTAAATGTGTTTGCTGCCGAATTCTAACAGCAGGCATAATCTCTGAAGGTTTAACTGGGTTCTCCATGGAAATTTTTTCAAGTTTTCCATTTCCACCAGTCTCCAAAACCTGAACATCTTTAGAATTATTCCGATAAATCGTAGTCCCTTTAAGCCCTTGCTCATAAGCAAAAACATAGGCTTCTTCAATTTCTTCAGGAGTTACACTCTCGTCCATATTGATAGTCTTACTAACAGCATTATCGGTAGTAAAATCTCTATCCTTAGTTTGTCTCCCTTGAAACGCTGCCTGCACCAAGATGTGTTCCTTATAATTTAAATCCATTGAACACTTAAACAATTCCTGAATATCTTTTGGAACCTCTGAAATTCCTTGAGCACTCCCATTATTATTTTCTACAAGTTCCCGAATATTCTCAACATCTAGCCCTCTCTCTCGACACATACCTTCAAAATCTTGATTCAAATAGAAAAGAGAATCTCCTCCCCTAATATTCTTCCTATAGCCTATTGCAAAAAGAGGTTCTATTCCTGAAGAGACACCATAAAGCATTGCAATTGTTCCTGTAGGTGCAATAGTAGTCCTTTGAATATTTCGGACCTTATCTTCTTCCCTTCCAGTATCATAAACACTTCCCTCAAAAGAAGAAAAAACTCCCTTTTCCATAGCAAGCTCATGTGAAGCTTTTTTAGCCCTCTCGGTTATGAAACTCATAACTTCTTCCCCTTTCCGTCTCCCGATTTCTGAAGCATAGGAATGTCCCATCCGAACAAGAGCATCTGCAAAACCCATTACCCCAATCCCAGTTCTCCTATGGGCCTTTGTAGTTCTCTCAATTTCAGGAATTGGGCCTTTACTTAAATCATTAATATTATCTCCAAATCTTGTAGCCTTATCTACTACAGGACCTAATCTTTCATAATCCCAGTCAATGGAGCCATTTGAAGTCTCCCTCAAAAAACTAGGTAAGGGAATACTCCCAAGATTACATGCATCGTAAGGATGAAGAGGTTGTTCCCCACAAGGATTTGTTGCGTCTATTGGACCCTTATTCGGAAGAGGGTTATTTTCATTTATCCTATCTAAAAAAATCATTCCAGGGTCTCCATTTTCCCAAGTGAGCTTAGAAACCACACCCATAACATATTTTCCAGAAAGTTCTATATTCCCCTCTTGAGAAACCCTTCCAGCAAATTCTCCAGTATATGAATCTATTACTCGAGTGATTCCTGGAAGAACTTCCCCATCTTCAAGTCTCAAGGAATTAGGATTCGGAGTTTCCCCAACATCTGAACCACCAAGCTTATTTTCTTCAACATTCCGAATCATCGATTCTAAATTTTGATAAGAAAGTTCTTCTCCCCCAAAACTAAGACTATAAAAACCATCATTCTTAACAGCCTCCATAAATTCGTCAGTAGCACCAAGAGAAATATTAAAATTCTTTATCTCTCCCTCATTTGCCTTACAGTAAATAAAATCTAAAATATCTGGATGATCGACATTTAAGATTCCCATATTCGCCCCTCGACGATTTCCAGAATTAATAGTTTTTGTCTCTGCATCAAAAACTGTCATAAATGAGACAGGCCCAGATGCAACACCCTGAGATTTTTTAACATAAGTCCCTCTTGGCCTTATCTTAGAAAAATTGTATCCTGTTCCACCCCCTTCCTTATGAATTAATGCCGCATTTCTAACTGACTCAAAAATAGAGCCCAAATCGTCCTCAATTGGAAGAACATAACAATTAAAGAGTGCCCCGATGTCTGTCCCTGCATTAGTCCAAGGCCTCCCTGCAGGAGAAAACTCCTCTTCCGCAAACATTGTATAAAATTCTTCTGTTAATTTTTCAACCTCTTCCTCACTCGCTCCATAACCTCTTTCAACTCCTGCAACGGAACTAGCCATTCGATACATTGCTTCGCCAGGAAACTCTGCAACTTCTCCATCTTCCCCTCTTAAAAGATATTTTTTCTCAAGTGCATAAAACCTATTCTCATCTAAAGGTTCTAAAAAACCCCTTTTTGTAACATACTCAGGCCTCCCTACAATATGTTCTAATTTATTTGATTCTTCAAAAGTAATCTTCTCTCTGACCCCTACAGCCGCCTCAGCCATCCCCTCAATTCAAGTCCCCCAACTCTTTTTTAAAGTCCGCAATATCTGCAAAGTCCCTATAAACTGACGCGAACCGAACATAACCGACCTTATCTACCTTCTTTAATTTCGCCATAACTATCTCTCCAATCTTTGTACTTTTTATATCTTTATCCTTTGCAACCCTATATATCCGAGCCTCTATATCATTTACAATCTCTTCAATCTGTAAACCTGTAAATGGTCTCTTCTCAAGACTCCGAGCAATTCCTTCATAAATTTTAGCCCGATTAAACTGCTCCCTTTTACCGTCTTTCTTTAAAACACTCAAATCAAGCTCCACCCTCTCATAAGTTGTAAAACGTCTAGAACATTTCAAACACTCCCTTCTACGTCGAGTAATCTCATTACTATCTCTTTTATCAGTAACTTTCGTCTCACTTGTATTGCAATAAGGACATAACATTTTGTTTATAGTGAATACAAGATATTGTACCTTATACCCCTTTTTCCCACAATAAGTTGTAGGCGTAAGCAAATTAAAAACTAAAGACTATTTAAAGATTATGCAAGTTTTCGGCAAGAATTACTAAAAAGTTACAATACTTCTATGAGTAAAGTCTGTGAACATTAAAGATCTATAGGAGATTTTATCCCCTCAAAAAACTAAAATTTGCTTCAAAATCTCACTTCCTAATTCTTCCATAAGAAACAAATGAACAGCTCTCTAAATCCTTCCTAGAGGTTTCTCTCCAGTCATTCCAATCTACTGTTGGAAAATAAACATCTCCATCATGGCTCCCCTTAACATGAGTTACATCCATAAAATCCGCAAGAGGAAGAGCATCCTCATAAACAGAATGACCTCCCATAACATAAATTTTATCATAATCTATTCCTTCTTGGGGTCTCTCAAAAGCTAAATCTATTGCCCTCCCTAAAGACTCAACAACATAAGCTCCTTGAATAACTTTCTCACTTCGACTCAAAACAATATTCAACCTATCAGGAAGAGGTCTTACAGAATCTGGCAAGGATTCATAAGTCTTCCTCCCCATAATAACTGGATGCCCTTCAGTCAACCTCTTAAAATGAGCCATATCTTCAGGGATTCTCCAAGGAATCCTCCCCTCTTTTCCAATACAATAATCATCATCAAAAGCAACAATTAATCCAAGTGTCATTTTAATCCTCCTTCACAACAATATCTTGCTCTCCCCTCTTAATATCAAATCTATTTGGCTCAGAGTCCACATGTAATGGGATTCCTAAATTCTCAGTAATCTGTCCACCAATTTCTGAAGCTACTCTTTGAAGGGTTGGATGAACAAATCTAGAATCCCTAAGCTCAACCATATAAACAACAGCAGGCAAATTTCCAGTAAATCTATTTGAAGTATTAAACCCCATAGGGATAAAATATTGTTCTTCCTCGGGAGAAATCCCCAGATTCTGTATTTTCTCCCTTAAATCTTCTAAGTAGTTTTGTTCAATCTCTTCAACGTGTTCTCGAGGAAAATTCTCAAGATACCATGAATTAAAACCAAGTTCAGTAGTCAAAAGAGGCATCCTCTGATTAATCGCCCTATGTCTTTGAATATCCCTAAAGGAACCATAATCTAATTGGAACCTTACATCAATTTCTCCCATCTGTGCCAAAAACCTTGGCAATTCTGTTTTAGGAGGCCTTCCAGAAAATAATTTCCCATAGCTTTCCTTCCATCCTTCAAAATCGTCTGAAAATAAAGTAAAGTCTACTTCAACACCTTCAGGAGACTCTTCATCATAATAAAAATAACTACTAGCTATCACATCCTGATATTCTTCTGTTGCAGGGTAACGCTTATGGCCAAAAGAATTTTGATGAGCCACCTGTAAAGCTTCCTCCATCGCTCCAGCAACACTCCTAACTTCTCTTAAAGGATGATGCCTTAAAAAAAGTAATCTGTCCGCCGCCTGCCGAAGATTAGTATGCCACGCAAGATTGGTTGACGCCCCTGCAGGAAGCAAACTCCTTGTAATATCAAACGCCCTGGCATTAATAGCCTTTTCATAAACTGCCTCCTTTTCTCCTTCCCCAATTGGGTATTGTTCTCTTAAATTAGCTCGAGTCGGCTCTTGCATCCTTAAATAAAAATCTCTTTGAGATTCAAGTAACTCCCTCCCCTTCCAAGTTTCCGTAGGATCTACAAATCTCTGTTTAGAAAAATCCACATACCTGGTAGAAGCCTCTTGTCCGTTATAGAGGGGAGAATCTTGAATTGCCTTTGCAACAAGCATTGAGACTCCTTCAACAAAAAGAGTGGTAGTGCCACAATCCCCGATAGACTTATGCCCATAACCAACATAAAAATTATTCATAAAATTATCTGCGCCCCTATCCTCAAGAGTTTCCAAATGACTAATCAGCCCACCAGTAGACCTGGAATGCAGTGCCTGAATCATTGCCTCAGCTTCAGAATCAATAACAGCCCCCGTATCTAAAACATACACATCTCCTCCAGTTGGAACCCTTACATGTTGCAAATCGGATAAATTTCTTCCCATACCTTCCAAAACCCCCTTCAACTTAATAAACACTTATACACTAAAAACTCATATACTCTAAAGCATATATCCCACAAATCAACCAAAACTCAAAACAGACTCTTCACTCACCAAACTCTTCCGATCCTTCTTCTTCAACCCCTCACTTTTCTCCTTATTCCCTTCTTTAGAAAAATCACTCCAACATTCAGGGCCGCAAACCAAATCCTTCTCAAATTTCTTCCTATCAAATTTAAATCCTTTCCCTAAAAACTCCATAACCTTTAAGGTATCATCTTCAGCATTTTGAAGACAAGTAGAAGCTCCGGGACTTGGAGTGATATTAAAAATAATGTTGTCTCCATTAAGTTTTGCCTCACCCATATCTAAACTAAAGGTTTTGTTATTCACAATTTGTGGACGAACACCCCCATAACCTTTAGCATAATGGAGCCCTGATAATTTAGTCAGGGGAACAACTTTCCTAACCTCTTTCAAAAAAAGTCTACGGCCAATAAAGGGAACATCGTAGAGTAAATTTTTTAAAATGTATGTAGAAATGACAGGGTCGCTATTTATCTTAAAAAAACTCACAGCAGTCCTCCAAGAAAAACCAACACTCCGAATATATTCAAAAATTGTTTTATATCTATGACGCTCCAACATAAAAACTGCTTTTGCCGTTGGACCAAAACGGGTCTTCCCTTTTTCATGAACATCAGGGTCTCCATGGATTGCTGCAAAAGGCAATTTATCATTCTGAATTGTATAAACCTTCCCATTCAAGCTCTCGGGAACAAAGTAAAAACTCCCTGCAATACAAAAAAGAGCCAAATCTTTTCCATATCCAAGAGATTTTGCAAAAAGCAAACTATGAGCTCCACATGTAACTATCACCACCTTAGATTTTACTCTCTCCCCACTATCCAATTCTAATTCGTAGCCATCTCCATCTTTAAAAATCTCAAGTACTCTTTTTTTCAAATTCAAATCAACTCCTGGAGAATTCTTAACAAAAATCTCTGATAACTTTTGGTAATCCATTGTATATCCATCTGGGCTCCAAAAAGCCAAAAGTTCCTCACCTTTATCTCTACCATTAACCACCTTTGGCTCTAATTTGGCAATCTCTGCCTTTTCAATCAATTTATTTTCAGGAAATAGCTTCTTAAAGCTCTTATAGCGTTCACGAAGATTGGACGCTTGATTTTTCCCAACTGCCAAAACCATCTTGTGATATTTGGTATAAGATTCTCCCTTAAGGTCATTTTTCAAAATAAAAAACTTAACCATGTCCGCAGCCCTTTTAACCGCAGCAGCTTTTTCCAAACTATAATTAGTCTCTATATCTCCAAAATGCAAAGTCTGACTATTCATATTTCTATGACTATTCACACTAGCGAGTCTTTCTTCTTTTTCGATTATTGTAATCTTAGAAACATTTGTATAATTTTTCAACACATAGGCTAGGGCTGTCCCACTAACACCTCCCCCAATAATCGCAACATCATATTTTCTCACCATGCTCTCTCCAAAAGAATAAAAAAAGAATAAAAAAAATTAATAGGCTTACTTATCTTGAGATCCCCAGTACAAGTAATTTGTCGCAAGAGCTAGATGCATCAAAAGATTTCCGATATTATCTAGATTTAAAGTAAATGCGGCAACAATTACAATAATTGCTGCAAGAGAAGTACCTATCTTCATCTTCCATTTAGCTAAAATAGAGATACCTGCAAAAATCTCTGCCAAAATTAGAACCCATGCCCAAAATGTTGGAGCCCATGAAAATAATCCAATTCCAGAAAGCATTCCAACAATAGCATCAGGACCCATCACGAAAAGCTTCATAACTCCAGCCACAAGCATTACCAATCCAAGCAAGATTCTATTCCAAAGTAAAATTTGTTTTGTATTCATTTATTCTTCCTCCTTTCAATCAAGTATTATGTTAACACCTGTTAACAATTCTTTATAAATATTTGTAAAACAGAGTTAACATTCAAAATTATTATTTCCTAATAATTCTAAATTTTTTAAGTATTCCCATTATCAACTTCTTCTAGCCTCAATCATCTTCATAAATTGGAATCACTTGCTTACAATCATGAAGTTTTCCCTCAATAAACTTCCCACAAACCTCACAATGCAATTTCTTCTTCCGAATTAATTTTAATAACTTCTTAATTTCTTTAACAGCATCCGTTTTTCCAGAAACAATCTTTTCAGCAGATTTTTTTACCTCTATAGAGACTTTTGGATGAAGTTTAGTTTTAATCGCCCTTTTATTAGACATATATTGAAAAACTGCAACCTTAGTAATTCCTAAAATTTTTCCTGCCTTCTCATAAGTAATTCCATGAACTTTTACAAAGGCCACTGCTAATTCTCGTCTAATAGCAGGGATTATATGCCAAACTTCAATCTCTTGAGGTAGAATATACATAAAAGTTAACATCTGTTAACATATATAAATCTTTAGAATTACACAACAGCTTTATCTAAATAAGCAATTTCTTCGTCATTTAGCTTCAAATCATTCCTTATCTGTTCATTTTTCAAAATAATTTTCAGCAACAAAAAATCCTTCATCGCAGTCTTAGAAGAAATATGACAATATTTAGAATATTTTAGACAAATAGACTTCTTCTTCAAGGCTCTTTGATTCTGCAACCAAATCTTCAATATCCTAGAGGGTTTCTTATAGTTTGTCCACCCAGTTCTATTAAATTTCTTAACACCTGCAATTCCAGAACCAAGAAAAAAGTATTCATAAACCATAAACCTCCAATGTCTTTGCCTCCGAATCCTCCCTCTAAAAACATCTGCCATCGCCAATGCCTCATATGCTGCAACTAATTCTTTTCCACTATACTCTAAGGGAATATTTTCTTCCATCCATAAAAAAATATCATCAACCGGCATATTAACCTCATCAAAAACTTTAAGCATCTCTCCATCAATCTTGGAATTTTTGAAGACATATTGGAGAGCTGAAAAAATAGATTGTTCACGGTTCCGCTCCCCTACTTCCTTAACAAGTTCGGGAGAATCCATTTTAGACAAAACCTGTAAATCATTCAAAGCTGCCCTAATGTCTCCACGAGCTTTAATAGCAATTGAAGTCAGAACCTCATTAGAAACTGCACAATTCTCTTTCTCACAGACTTCTTTCATAATCTCTAAAACAACTTTATAATCTATTTCTTTCAAGGCAACAACTTCTGATTTTCTTCTAAGTAAATTAAATTTCTTGTTCCAAATATCATTAGCAGTAACAATAACGGGAAAAGATGATTTTTCTAAAAGAGCCAAAAGCTCTCCAAGACCTCCCCTATCTTTTATAGCCGAGACCCCATCCACTTCATCCACCAAAATAATTTTATTTTTCTTAAATAAGCTCTTCTGTTGACTCGCAGGACCAACAATTTCCAGAATCTTCGCCTTATTCCTCAAATCACTCGCGTTCAACTCTAAAATCTCTGCATCTACTTCAAAAGCAACGGCATAAGCAAGACTCGTCTTCCCAACCCCAGGGGGACCATGCAAAACCAAAGCCTTCTTCTTCGGAAAACTCTTCAAAAAAACCTTAATCTTATCAACCGCTAAATCTTGACCTTTAACATCTTCAAAACACTTCGCCCTATACTTCTCGCACCACGGAACATTATCTAATCGTATCATCTAAATCCCTCCACTAATTGTCTTACCATTCCCTTGTCCAGCCATAATAAACGAAGCCAACAAAGCTTCTAACTGAATAAATTCGTCCGAACCTTCAACTAACCTAAACTCTGCCTCTCCAGTCTTCTCTGTCAACCGAACTTTCAAAAAATTATCAATTGGCAAATTCCAAATCTCTTTTTGAATCGCCTTAATTACATCCTGCCCAGAAATAGATTCTTTAAGCATAATATCAAGAAGCTTCTCCCGCGAATTACTAAAATCTCCAGTTAAGGCATAATCCAAAACAATTTTAATATCTGAGGGCTTTGCCTTTGAAACAATCGTGTTAACCAAATCTGGAGTAATGTTTGGGGAAACTGAAGCAGTCGCCTGCAACAGATTAATAACTCTTCGGCAATCTCCCTCACTTGATTCATAAAGCGAATCAAAAGCATCGGCAGTGATACTAAGACCTTCCCTCTCAGAAATCAAATCAATTCTTTTTTTAATATCCTTCTTCTCCAAAAGCTGAAACCTAAAAACAACTGCTCGAGATTGTATAGGGTCAAGAATCTTCGAAGAATAATTACAACTCATAATAAATCTGCAAGTAGAAGTATAATTCTCCATGGTCCGTCGAAGTGCCTGTTGAGCTTCCCTAGTCAAGGCATCTGCCTCATCCAAAAAGATTACCTTAAACGGAACATCTCCAATTGCCTTAGTCCTAGCAAAATCCTTAACTTTTTGTCGAACAACATCAATTCCCCTCTCATCACTTGCATTAAGTTCAAGGTAATTCTCTCTCCAACTCTCTTCAAAAAGTTGTTTGACAATAATTAAAGCAAGGGTAGATTTCCCAGTCCCTGCAGGTCCAGCAAAAAGCAAATGGGGGATATTCATAGAATCTGTAAGCGATCGAACCCTCTTAATTATCTCCTCTTGCCCCACCATCTCATCAAACTTCACGGGCCGATATTTTTCAGTCCACACCTCAGAGTCAAAATCATTTGTCATGGAACGAAAAGAGATTCCTTGTTTATAAGGATTATTGTGATAAAATTAGCCGCAAAAAAATTCTCCCCATTAATATTTATATACTTAGATTCCTAGTAGAAAATATGAGAAAAGAGGACGTTTTCAAAAAATTGGGGATAATCGCAATACTCCTTTCAACAATAGGATTATTCTTTTTGACACTCAACACTGAAGAAGGATTTTTTAAAAATTTATGGGAAAATTTTGCAGGGGAAAGTCAAGATATGGGAGAAAGTTATAGTGGGGCAGGAACTAATGAAGACACCAATAAAAACTTAGAAGAAGATAAATCCTCAAACCAAGACGATGGTTCCAATTCTGGAGGTGGAGATAACTCAAGCGGAGGCGGTTCCGGAGGAGGTGGCTCTGGAGGCGGAGGAGGAGGAGGCGGAGGAGGTGGCGGCGGAAGCCCGCCCCCTGAAATTTGTAACGATGGGATTGATAATGACTTAGACAATAAAGTAGATTGCTCCGACCCAGATTGTTCAAGTGATGATTCGTGTAACTTAGATTCTGAATGTAACGATGGAATTGACAACGACAACGATGGATGGACAGATTTAGATGACCCAGGATGTATAGATTCAAACGACAATGACGAGACAAATGCCGCAACATCATTCGAATGTTCTGATGGAATAGATAATGAAGAATACAATAAAGATGGCCTAATTGATGGTTTCGACCCTACCTGCATATTATGGACAGACACAACCGAAACCTCTATTTGTCAAGACGGGATAGACAATGATGGTGACCTTCTATGTGACCTTGCTACAAGCACATGTATCGATTCAAGCACTCCAGGAGATTCTGGATGTACGGACCCTAACGATGGAAGCGAAGGAAATACTGAAATTTGTAATAATGATATAGATGATGATGGAGATGGGTTCTCAGATTGTGAAGATTTTGATTGTGACAATCAAATAAGCAATGGAGGAAAATGCGAATACCAAACCGAACTTTCCTGCACAGACAACTTTGATAACGATGCAGATAATTTAATTGATTGCTCAGACCAAGATTGTAATGGAAAACCTGGAAACTCAAATGGAGATTCGTGTGAATATCCACAAGAACTTAGTTGTGGAGATGGTTTCGACAACGACAGAGACTTAAAAATTGATTGTGCAGATTCAGACTGTGAGCTGTTCCCTGGATGTTCTCCCGAAAATGAATGTTCAGATGGTATAGACAATGATGGGAATGGACTAACTGATTGTGCGGACCCTGAATGTGATGGACTACTCGGAGATAACCAAGGAAATAGATGTGAATATGGAATTGAGTTAACTTGTATAGATGCTTTTGACAACAATGCAAATGGTTTAGTTGATTGTAATGACTTAAGTTGTAATAGTGACCCTGGTTGTCAAACAAGTGAAGATGAAATCTGTAATGATGGAATTGATAATGATAACAATGGGTTTACAGATTGTCAAGACAATGCTTGTATAGGACAGCAAGGACCAAATGGAGGAACTTGTGAATTACCTGAAGCTAGTTGTTCAGACCTCTATGACAATGATGGAGATGGGGCAACAGATTGCGCAGACATAAACTGTGTAAATGACCCTTCTTGTAGCTCAGAAGAAGGATTCGACATGAAGGTAATTCATATAACTCCTACAACAGGATATGTGCAAGATATCAATGGGATAGATATTTACGGCTCTTCAGAAACTCTTGCACAATGGCCCTTAGCATGGGCAATCAAAAATGCAAATGATATAAATGGCAGAAGAATTGACCTCTACGGAACTTCGGGAAAATTGACATTTGAAGGAACTCCTGCAAATAATTTCATGATAGATTCTATGGACTCTTCAGCAAACAATCCAATAATTATCACGGGGAAAAATGGAGCAACAATCGATGCCCTCGGAGCCTCAGACACAATCTCTGTATTATCTGAAAATGGACCTTCTCATACTTTCAATTACATTATCTGGAAGGATTTAACAATTATTCCAGGATACAGGGCAGCAGTCCACATTGGAGCCTTAACAGATACCTTATGGGAGGGAAACCCAGGATATAGCGGATGGGAATTTGACAATGTAGTAATGGATGGGCTCTGGAGTCACAAAGAAAATTCAGGACCAGTATCTAAATGGGCAATGCAACTATTCGCAACAAAAGACTTTGTATATAAGAACGGAATAGTTAGAAACATAGAGCAAGAGCACGCAATCTACATGCACAATCCTGCAGGACCAACCTTAGTTGACAATAATCAATTCTATCAGCTCGGAAGGACAGGGGTTCAAGTAACAGCAAGAGAAAATGAATATGGTTATACTAATCTCCCTGCAAACCCTTGGCCAATAACTATCACCAATAATATTATGGCAGACACAGGACTACAAGAGGGAGATTTTTTTGCAGGACAAACAATAACAATTGTCGGAAGAAATACGGGAACAATCACAGTAACAGGAAACACTGTAAGTTATTGTGAGGATTTATACACTCAAGGTTTGTGTGACGCAGTCCAACAAAGAATAGATGCAAAATTCGGTCCCGGAATGAGAGCCTATGGCTCTGGAGCAACAGTGACATGGACAACCCCAAAGGAAAATTATGGAATTAGTGGACATTTAATTTATGCAAACAATAACATAATCTATGGTTCTAATTATAATGGCGAAGCCGGTAGAAATCCTCCAGTGAGCATATCTGCAATGACTACGGCAGAAATCTATAACAACCTAATCCAAACAGGAGCAAACAAAGATGCCTTAATCATAGGAGAAGGAGACCAAGCTCATCCAATACCTTTAAATTATTGTGCAACAAATAATATAATCAACAACGGCGGGGTTATCAAGGTTGGTGGTTTTGGAAGTGATAAAATTAGGACCCAGCCAATCCAATTTGGAAACGCAGTTTGCCCTCCTCAAGCTTAAAATCTCTTATTTAATCAGTAGATTTATATAATTCGAAACCTAAAACCTTTAATGGTAAGAGAGGTTGTCTTGAGAAGAATTGTCGTCTCAATAGCACTAATTGTTTCTATTGGATTATTTTTTCTAGGATTACAAATAGCAGATAGTCTGATAACAGACTCTGTAGGAGGAGATGATATTTCTGGAGATTCTGGAGATTCTGGAATAGATGATGGGGGCAACAATGGAGACGATGGAGATGATAATTCAGGCTCAGGGGATGATGGCTCTGGCTCAGGAGGCGGTGGCTCAGGAGGCGGAGGCGGTGGCTCAGGAGGCGGAGGTGGCTCTGATGATGGAGGCTCCGGCAGTTCCAATGAATGTGAAGACGGCACGGACAATGATGGTGATGGATGGATTGATTTAGAAGACCCTGGATGTGCAGATGGAAATGATGATGACGAATTAAACTCAGACAAAGGCTATACCTGTTCAAACAATATAGACGATGATGGTGATGGACTAATAGATGGCTACGACCCAGATTGTACTTCCTGGACTGACGAAGAAGATGGAAGCAGTAGCACACCTGAATGTAGTGACGGAATAGATAATGACAATGACGGCTCAATAGATTATGACCCTAATAATCCCTTAGGAGATTTGGGTTGTAGTGATTCTAATGACAATACCGAAAATGGGGAAATTTCAACACCCTTAACTCAATTTTCAGATTCAAGCTCATACAATTGGCCATTAGTAAGCAGAGTGAGTAATGACAAACAATTCCTCTATCGTTCAGATGGAAGAAATTTACAAATGTTAGACTTAAATTTATTAAATAGTCAAACCCCTCCTTCAATAGACCAAATAGTTCTAAAGGAAGTTAAAATTTACTCAAGCACCACAGACATATTGGAAATAGGGGAAGACCTATTCATCTGCGGAGGAGATTTGGGATTGCACACTATAGACTCAAATCTTGTATCTCCTGTAAGCAGGATGGACATTCACCAAAGAGAACTTTGGTGTACAAGCCTTGCAACTGCAAAACTAGGAACTCAAGATGTCCTCCTAGCTCTTTGGTCAGGTTTTGATGACAATGAATTAAAAGTTTATGATCCTGTAACTAAAAACACCTTAGCTTCAATTCCCCTAAGCAAATCTACAGGAGCATTAGTCCAAGGAATAGGTTGGGATGTTGAGACTAGGGGCTCTAACGCATATGTCGCCCTTGGAACTTCTGGAGTAATCCGTGTAAATTGGAAAGACGCAGTAAATGGGAACCCAACAAATTTAATCCAAGGTCCATTAGCAGTTACAAATCCCAACTATAATAGAAGTGTTAAAGAATTGTTGGATGTAAAAGATTTATCGATAATCGGCGGAACACTATACGCGGCTGCAAATGCCCAAGGGTTAGTTGAAATTGACTTAGCGATATCATGGGATCCAAGAATGACTACAAAAACCTACTTCCACGAAAATTTCAAAATTAACAAATATCCTACAAAAGTAGAATCCTTAATTGACTCTTCAGGGAACACTCTTATTGCAGTAAAAACTGGAGATGAGCCAAACTGGCAAGAATGGGGACCTTACATGATGTATGGAGACATAACTTGGAAATCTACACCTATTGGAAGAGACTTAAATATTCTAGACACTTCCGCCCATGATTATGAAGAAGGTAAAATCGGAGGAGTAGTTCAGAACAAACTAATCTTATTTGAAAAGCAATCTGGAGGAACCACCCTTCAAGAAGTAGCTTCCGGTCCCCACAATGGAAAAATTCCTGGGATAAAGACAATGGACTTCTATCAAATGGGAAATGATTTTATGGTATACAACGAGATTCCCTTTATCTATAAATTTAGTAGAGACTCTTCAAATAATCTACAAGATGCTGTTATGGTTGATGGTGATCAATTCTTACAAGGACATGGATTCTATATCCAAGGAGGAATGAGTGTAGTAAACCCTTCTGTTTTGATTTCTGGCTCTGACGGTGCTCCTCACGCTTTCCAAAAAATAAGTGGAACAAGTCCTTCATTTTCAGAAGTTGTTGGGACATACACAGTTCCTCATTGGATGGGACTCTGGGACGGAGCAAGGTGGGTAACTTCTCTTGGAACAGAATTCGCAGTCCAAGGTGCTGGAGGGATATATTGGTATATCAGAGAAATTGATTGGAGTCCATCAGTTCCTGGAATGAAAGGATGGAAAATCCCAGTAGACTTAAATCAAGGAGCAGACCAATTTGGATATACTCCTCGTTCCTATAGTAACGCAGAATTCGACCCAGATAGTGATTTAGTCTTCATGGTAAGGTCAGAATCAAGAGAAGGAATTGTAATCACAGATAGGACTTCTATCTATAATTCTGCTCAAAACACTGCATTAGATGGAGAGTTCGTACCTCAAATCCTTGCAAAAGCAGTTCTTCATGAAGAATCTCCTTCCACAAAACCTCCAGGATACAGCAAAACAGAAACACTTTGGGCATATAATCCTAAGTTTTTCAGAAACACTGAAGGGAACAAGATAGTCGCAGTAGCAGCATCATATTATGTAGATAGCACCTCTCCAGATTATCAAAAATCTAAAGTAGTCTTCTACGAATTACCTGAACCATTCGACCCAAGCGTTCCATTAAAAAGTGCAGTAATGATAGGATCTTCAGGACCTTCAAGTGCAGTAGCAGTAGAAATTTTTGATTTCGAGAATTCTCAAATGGCCATCGTCGCAGGGGGCGCAGGAGAAGTATCCCTCCATAATATAACCAATCTGCAAGGAGTTTTAGATGGGACATTAGCAAGAACCCTACTAAAGCCCCTCTCTTCATGGACTGTTAGGAATCAACCACTAACAGATAGAAAACCTTTAGTAACTGATGCCTTAGTAAGAGACGAAATAATAAATGGGGTCCAAAAAACCAGAATCTATGTAGCTGCCAATAGTGAAGGAGTGTACATACTCGAAATAGATAAGGACTCTAATGGAAATCTCAACCTCATAGAAATCGGAAGGATCAACACAATATTCCAGCCAGTAAGTATCTCTCTTGAAAGGGTAAGCAATCAGGACGTATTAGTGGTCTATGACCATGGTGGTGGAATAATTGCCTTCACTCAATAAATCCATAAACCTTTAATTAAAACTATCTTCTCTTAAGCTTTCTCTTTCGCTTTTCTTTCTTAAGTCTCTTTCGTTGCCATTTCCAACGCATTTGACCTTTCTTCTTCCATCTTCTAGAACTTCTCTTCATAGTATTAATAACTTCAAATCTTCATTTATAAAGTTTTAGTAATCTCATTTCAGAAACCCAAAAAACTTCTGCTCAAAATCCACAACCTTACCATCCAAAACCCCAACTCCTTCTTTCTTTAAAATTTTAATCTTATTCCTAACACCTGAAGCAAAACCGCCAATTCTTCCGCCACTACTAACAACTCTATGACAAGGAACTTGAGGAGCATAAGGATTTTTGTTCATAGCAGTCCCAACAGCACGATACGCCCGAGTCCCAAGAGCCTCCGCCAAAGCCTTATAAGTCGTCACACGACCCCGAGGAACTTTTCTCAACAAATCATAACACTTCTCGCTAAATGTTTTTTCCATTCAATATAAGTAGCCCTGCCAGGATTTGATCACCAGATCACCTACTGGGTCAAGCCTTGGTTCGAATCTCCATAGCCCTGCCAGGATTCGAACCTGGGTCGCGAGGT
>CAYMMZ010000001.1:45498-67044 GCA_964391715.1 Candidatus Woesearchaeota archaeon
AGCCTTGGTTCGAATCTCCATAGCCCTGCCAGGATTCGAACCTGGGTCGCGAGGTCCAGAACCTCACATCCTTGACCACTAGACTACAGGGCTTAATAAATTCTCTAGAAATTATGGATATAAAAGTCTAATGGTACCCCTATCAAGCCAGTCAAATAACCACAATCACTTACTAAATTCTCCATCCCCTACGAAACACTTGAGACTTGTCCAAGTGTTGAGCCAAAAACCTATAAACTCAAATCACTATAACTAACCATGGCAAAAATAACGGCAACCCTAATCTCTGAAAAAATCAGCTCAAACTCCATAGAAGCCCAAAATCTATTCGCTTCAGAAAAATTCGGAGAGAAAACAGGAGAAAAAATCTTCTACTCACTTTCAGAAACACTATACTTAATACAAAACAAAAAATTAGAACTTCTAAACCACCAAAACAGAAAAATAACAGAAAAAGAAATCCTAAAAAAATTCGAAAGAATTGACAAGAAATTCAAAGTTAAATATATGGTCTTTAGAGATTTAAGAAAAAAAGGCTACATTGTAAAAACAGCATTAAAATTTGGAGCAGAATTTAGAATCTATGAAAAAGGAAAAAAGACAGGAAAAAAACATTCAAAATGGATTTTATTCCCAGTCTCTGAAAACCAAACAATGACCTGGCAAGATTTTTCCGCAAAAAACAGAGTTGCACACTCCACAAAAAAGAATCTATTAATCGCAATCGTAGATGATGAAAACTCCGTTTCTTACTACGAGGTCAAATGGATTCAACCATAATGCCTAAAGCAAAATAGTAACTACACCAAAATCTATAAACTAAAATTAGGGAATCTCTTTAATGTGAAGACATCTCAAACTAAAAATCTCTAAATTGAACAAGTCCTGTCACCCCCTAGCACATTACTAAACTCCCCTGTGCGAAACATCGAGACCTTGTCCGATGTGAAGCCCCAACATAATTTTAATATATACGTGAGGGTATAAGAATATTTATAACCTTCAAAGCAATCTCAAACATATGATAGATATCCAAGAAAAAAAGAATAGTATAATCTCATTCCTTGACTCAAATGGGCCTTCACTTCCAGTAAGAGTCGCGAAGACCATCGAAATGGAACCGGTTTTTGCGTCAGCAATACTCTCAGAATTGTTAAATGAAAAAAGAGTCAAACTAAGCCATATGAAAATTGGAGCCTCTCCATTATACATCCTCCCAAATCAGGAACAAAAACTAGAAAATTTATCTGAACACCTAAAGAACATAGAAAAAGAAGCTTATCAAAAAATAAAAGAAAATAAGTTCCTCATAGATGAAAATGAAACACCTGCAATAAGGGTTGCTCTAAGAAGTCTAAAAGATTTTGCAACTCCATTTAAATTCAAAGAAAAAATAATTTGGAGGTATTCTTTTATTTCTGAAGAAGAAATTAGAAAACTAATAGACTTAAAAGAAAAAGGCATTCAAAAAATCCCTTCCTTACCAAAATTAAAAACTAAACAAATCACAAAGAAAAAATCAGAACTTCCAGAAAAAAAAGTAGAAAATATTTTTGAAGAATCAAACAAGGAATCCGCCCCAGAATTTGTAGAAGAAATTAAAAGTTATCTCTCTGAGAAAAATATAGAATTTGTAGAAGAAATTCAAATAGATAAAAAAGAAATTGTAGCAAGAGTAAATCTTAAATCAAAAATTGGAGATATTAATTTCCTCCTTATTGCAAAAAACAAAAAGACAACTTCTAAAGATGAAATAAAATCTGCCCTTCAAAGGGCAAGCTACCATAAAATGCCTTGCTTATACCTCCTTAGAAAAGAACCTCAAAAAAGCCTCTTGAAATTCATTGAAGATTACAAAAACCTCATCAAGATAAAAGTAATCGAAAACCCATAACAATAGATGCTTCAAACAACCACAATCCTTATAAATCATTTTTTTCATTCCATACCATGGGAAGAATAAAATCTACTCTAATCAAAAGAACTTCGAGACAATTACTAAGAAACTCTGAAGAATCTTTTGGGAAGACTTTTGAAGAAAACAAAAAGGCACTTGGAAGTGTTCTTCCAAGCAAAAGAATGAGAAACAGTGTTGCAGGATACATTGCAAGAATAAAAAAGAATACAAAGACTATACTAGACGACGAAAAAAATGACTGAAGAAACAAAAAATGACGATGACACCTCTATTTTTATTGGAGGGAAACCTTTCATGAACTATGTGACGGGAGTAGTCATGCAATTCACTACAAAGAAAGCTAATGAAATCACTATAAAATCTCGTGGAAAATTTATTTCAAAAGCTGTAGATGTAGCAGAAGTTTCTAGAAGAAAATTTCTTGTAGATCAAAACATTTCTGTAAAAGATGTAAAAATAGGTAGTGAAGAATTTGAAAACAAGGAAGGAAAGACAGTTAATGTATCCATTCTAGAAATAAAATTATCTAAATAATTATTTTTTCCGATTGCTTTTCTTCGAAGATTTTAAAACTTTATCTAGTTTTCTCTCAATTCTATCAACTTTCTTAAGAACTTCCTTTAATTCCTTAAATCTCTTCCATGTAAAAATAACTCTAAGAATCACATAAATCACATAAACTATAAACGCGATTCCAACAGCCTTTAATATAGTAATTAACCCTCCTATCTGACTTATCAAAGGGTCGGGCAACACACTAAGAATTTCGGAAAAATTTGCACCCAAGGGATTTAAAACCATAAACTGCCTAAGAAATCTCTATTTATAACTATTTTGAATGGCTCTGGGGAGTGCTGACACAACCCAGTTTCAACTCTTCAGATAAGCCTAATTGTTGAAGAGCTAAAACTTCGCCCAACCTCTGTTGAGAGTATATATGGCTCTGGGGAGTGCTGACCTCCCAACCTCCGCCTCATGAGAGCGGCGCTCTACCGCTGAGCTACAGAGCCATTGAAATGGACTAATTTATTCAAAGAATCTTCCTTTTTAATTGCTCTGGAAGAGCCATTGAAATGGACTAATTTCCAGATCCATTTTTAGTTGGTCTGGAAGAGCCATTGAAATGGACTAATTTATTCAAAGAATCTTCCTTTTTAATTGCTCTGGAAGAGCCATTTATTGGACATCTTTCTTAATTGCATTATCACAATTAATTGATCTGGAAGGTCCGTCAAAAAAACTAACAATTTTAATTTAAAAGACTTCCTATGATCTAAAATTTAAAAAATCGAGGAATTTATCAAAATTCCTCTCCTCCACTATAAAGTTAGAGGTGGCTATTACAGAACCAACTCCACAAGATTTACAACTTCCCCCACAATCAATCTCTTCCTCATCACCATCAAGCACCCCATTAAAACAATAATCGCAATATATGCTCTCTCCACCATCGTCTAAATATAAATTAAAAATATTTTTATCTTCAGTCCCGGTTTCAACTCTTGCTACTAACTCTCCATCATATTCATCATAAATTCCAATAAACTCCTTGTTACATTTCATCAAAGGTTCTGTATAAATCTCCACATCAATTGAACATGGACTAATCTCTTTCAATGGCCTTACACAGGAATTCAAATCACTGCATGTTCTTGTTCTAACACCTCTAAGACCTTCAAGGGATTCTCCTTCCAAATCAGAAAAAGAATAATCTACTCCACAGCTAGACCACTCCCCACATTCTACATCTGGAAGACACAAGTCTTCCACAACATCACACTCTAATTTCCCAGGAATATCTTCTTCAATCCCACAATGATTATTATCTACGCAGGTAGGAGCCGTAACACCTTCCTCATTACAAAGAGACCATTCACATTCCCAATCAGGGATACATTCCACCCCGCATGCACGAGAAGTTTTAGGAACTCTTGTGGGGACTTCACACTCATCTAAATATTCACACTCTCTTCTTTGTTCACCATTCTCACATTCACTCCAATCAGAACACTCAACTTCAGAGAAACAAAGAATCTCTTCTCTTATAATTCCTCCATCTCCTCCTATAATAATCTCCGTATCTTTAACCTCTTCTAACAATCCATCTCCTCCAATTAGTCCGCCGCCGCCAGAGTCTCCTTCACCGCCAGAGCCTCCTTCACCGCCAGAGCCTCCTTCACCGCCAGCACCTGAAGCACCTTTAGATATAGCCTTCCCGCTAAAAACAGCAGTATAAGTCAAGCCAACAGAAATAACAATGCCAAGAACTATGAAAGCAATAATTGTTGCAAACCCTTTCTTTTCCATACATTCTCTGAAAGAAGATTTTATTTAAATCTAACGCTTTCTCCAACCACCAACTTTAAAAACTCTAATCATAAAATAGGACTATGGTAAACGGAATCGAAAGACCTTTAGATTTGCTGAATTCAGCAAAAGGTAAAGAGATTTTAGTACAGCTGAAAACCGGCAAGCAATTTGTCGGAACTTTGCTAGCGTTCGACATCCACATTAATGTGGTTCTAGACAACGCTAAAGAAGTTGAAAACGGAGAACACACGACAAGCTACGGCTTGACATTCCTCCGAGGAGATACAATAATTTTTATCTCTCCTTCATCAGCGGCTAAAGCATAAAATAAAGAAAGAAAGGATTAGTGTTTGTCGAATTAATTTCACTCCGACACAAATTCTCCAGATGTTTATAGGTAGTGTGAACCTCGCCAATTTTAATAACAGGTTCCCTTCCATACAAATTAGAAGGGGGATTACTAAATCGCCAAAGGCGAAATAAAATACAGAAAGGATTATGATTTACCTACTCATAAACTCTACAAGTTCCATCTTCCCACAAATATCCTTGAGAACATTGAGAATAACATTCATTATTTAGGCATATGCTATTACTATCTGAACAATAGGAGCTAGAAGAACCACAAGGCAAATGACAGTATCCATCAGAACCTAAAATATATCCTGCATCATTACAACGAGGATCATCTGCAGGAGGTTGTTGTGAGTTACAATAAAATTCATCACAAACATCATAACAAGCCCCATTATCTCCCATTACTTGTTCCCTATCACAATATCCATAACAACTACCCCCGAAGAAATAAGACTTAGAATTGCAGTAAATAAAATTTTGTTCTCTTATGGAATTAAAATCTATAGCTATACTTGTTTGAGTTCCTTCAATCCAGGTATTAATCCCAATTAAATTTCCTTGTTCATCAAATAAGCCGCCGCCACTACTCCCAAAATAGGTATAGGCATCAGATTCTATTACTCTAAATTCATCTCCGGTGGATTGAGAAAGAACTTCTTTAATATTTGTAATATCTCCCTCTTCAATAGAAAATTCCACCACATTCTGAGCATAAGAAGGGTAACCTACTGCAATAACATCATCCCCTACACTAAATTCATCAGTATAATATGCAAAACTATAATCTTTTGAATTTGAAGTTTTAATTACTAATATTGCTAAGTCAATATTTGATTTGCTGAATGAAATTCTATCTACATTGTGGAGTATCCCGTCCTGTGTTCTGACTTGGACATTTTCAGAAATTCTTTGAAAACAGTCCATATCATTATATCCACAATCAACAACATGGCGATTAGTATAAATTGTTATCTCATTATTCTCATTAGCGACTATTACTCCTGAACCAGTTCCACTACTCTCAAAGTAAGAGCCATCAATCTTTTTTCCAGTAATTTCATATTTAACCCAAACTATGCTTTGTTTTATTTTATCCTTAATATTTTCTAGACACTCTCCACAATCCCTAAGACAAGAAGAGCAAGATTCGCCATAATCGCAAATTCCATCCCCACAATAAGCAAGATTTTGTTCTTCAATTGAATTATCTAAATTTCCTCCACCATATTGATAGTCTTTATTATTTCCAATAAACTGAGAATACAAAAAGACACCTATAATTATCCAGAGTATCTTCCAAAAGGTACCTTTCTTTACCCGAACATTATCTTTCTTTTCAACCATCTTGTTTTAATCTTTCTAAATTCCATCACAACTCCACCGAATCCAAATCTTCAGGAACTCTAACCTCTATCTTAGTCCCCTTCAAACCTTTCTTCGCTTCCATTAAAATCTTCTTTGGAATCGCGTCATATCTCTGGCTCAAATGAATCAAAGCTAACTTAGAAACCTTAGCCTTCCGAGCAATTTTAACAGCCTCCATGCTAGTCATATGTCCATGGTCTGCTGCAATTTCTTCTTCACCTTCCGCAAAAGAAGATTCGCAAACAAAAAAATCTGCTCCAGAAGCCAACTTCACTGCATTCTCATTATATCTGCTATCTACAACAAAGCTAACCTTTCGGGAAGGCTCTGTATAAACCATCTTCTTCCCATCCACCTTTTTCCCATCAATCAAAACCTTCTTCCCTTGGGCCAAATCCCCAATCAGAGGAGAATTAGAAATTTTTAACTTCTTCAGTTTACCTTTATCAAGCCGACTTTTCTCTTTCAAAACAAAAGAATATCCATTAGTAGGAGCTGAATGGTCCATTGACTTCGCTTCTAAATAAAATTCTGCAGTATCAAAAAAGATTTCGTCTTTAACTTCGTGAACAGACAATTTTAACTTCCGGGAATCAAATCCGTGTAAATCCATCAATTTTCTAATCATCTCTTTACTCCCTTTAGGACCATAAATTTCCAATTCGCGATTATACCCATTCATAACAAGAGTATAAAGTAAACCTGGAAGTCCGAGAGAATGGTCTGCATGCCAATGGCTAAATAAAATTTTAGTAACCTTGCAAGGATTAAGTCTTGCCTTTCGAAACTGCCTCTGAATCCCCTCTCCACAGTCCATCAAGATAGTTTCATTCTTATAACGAATGAGCATCCCGGTATGGTTACGCCGAGCTGTCGGAATAGAGCTCCCAGTCCCAAGAAAATTAATCTTTATTTTTTCTGCCATATTTTAATTAAAGAAAAGAGCTTTTTATTCCTTCCGAGTCAATAACCTTTTAAATCAAATTACTTAACTAATTTTAAGGTCCTGTAACTCAGCCTGGATAGAGTGTCTGCCTTCTAAGCAGAAAGTCGCAGGTTCAAATCCTGCCAGGACCGTTTACACTATGAAAATTTATGTTGCACATTCAGGAGCTTTTGATTTTGAGAAGGAACTTTATGAGGTATTAGAAAGAAGCCGGTTAAGTAAAGACCATGAGTTTTTCTTTCCAGAAAAAAGCGTCAATAAAATTGTAAATACTCTAAATGTGATAAAAAATGACATAGATTTGTTAATTGCAGAAATTTCTTTTCCAGCTACAGGTCTTGGAATTGAACTTGGAAGGGCGGAATCTGCAGAAGTTCCAATAGTTTGCGTTTATAGAAAGGGAAGCAAATTCTCAAGTTCAATTAGATTTGTTACAAAAAACTTTATAGAATATGAAGGTCCGGAAGATTTGATTGGGAAAGTTGCTAATTTTATTTCTTCTAAGAATACATCTTTTAGTTAAGTTTAAAAGAATAGTTTTTCTGAAGTTATCATGTTTACTAGTTGCAGGAGTAAATGACCTTCTGCTTCTTATAAATTAAAGCTGGCGTAGCCAAGCGGTAAGGCAAGTGGCTGCAACCCACTGATCCCAGGTTCAATTCCTGGCGTCAGCTTATGTTCCTTGAATTGTTCGATTGACCAAATTGTAGTGCCTAACCACCAAACTTGTAGTGCCTAATGTAATGCCTAACAAAAACCTTAAATACTAAATTGTAGTGCCTAACATATGTTCATCGTAAAAAAGAAAATCAAAGAAAACAATTACTACTATCTCCAACAAAGCAAGAGAGTTAATGGGAAAGTCACTTCCAAAACAATAGCTTACCTCGGAAAAACAAAAAAAGATGCAGAGAAAAAAGCAAAAGAATTTTCAACAAACCAGAAAGATTATAAATCAGAAACCAAAAAAGAATTAATGGAAGAGAAAATTGTCTTAAATAAAAAAGAATTAACAATAGAAGAGTTAACAAATTTTTGTAAACGAAAGGGCTTCGTATACCCTTCAGGAGACCTCTACGGAGGAATTGCAGGTTTCTGGGATTATGGCCCTGTAGGAACCGAACTAAAAAATAATATCAAAAATGAATGGTGGAAATTCCATGTTCAGGAAAACGAGGACATTGTAGGAATTGATGGGAGCATTATTACAAACCCGAAGGTGTGGGAGGCATCAGGCCATGTCGGAAACTTTGTAGACATAGCAGTAGTCTGTAAAAAATGCGGGACAAAATCAAAAGTAGATAAACACGAATTAGAAAATGCGAAATGCGAAAAATGCAATGGAGATTTTGAATCCAAAGGAGAATTTAATCCAATGTTCACAACCTCTGTTGGACCAATAAAAGAAAACTCGACTAATGCATATCTTAGACCAGAAACTGCTCAGCTAATTTTTACAAACTTTAAATTAGTCCAAGAAAATGCAAGATTAAAACTACCTTTTGGAATTGCCCAAATAGGAAAATCATTCAGAAACGAAATAAGTCCTCGGAACTTTATTTTTAGATGTAGGGAATTCGAACAAATGGAAATAGAATACTTCATTGACCCCTCAAAAAAAGAAGAATTCCCAAAAAAAGAAAAATTAATCTCCACAAAAATCAAAGTCTATTCTGAAAAAATGCAAGAAAATGAAACTGATCCACAAGAGATGACAATAAAAGAAGCTTTAAATAAAAAAATCATTCAATTACATTGGCATGCCCACTGGTTATCTACTGAACTCCATTGGTTTTTTAGCCTCGGAGCAAATCCCAAAAACTTTAGGATAAGGCAACACACAGGAGACGAAAAATCTCATTATGCAACTGATACCTGGGACATAGAATACAAATTTCCCTTTGGCTGGAAAGAACTTCAAGGGATAGCAGATAGGGGAACTTTTGATTTAAGCGAGCACGAAAAACATTCAAAAAAAGATTTAAAAATAATTGATAATGAATCTAATAAAAAAATTCTCCCAATGGTTGTAGTAGAACCATCCTTAGGTGTAGAAAGAGCATTTATAGTCTTTATGTTAGAAGCATATCAAGAAAATGAAAAGGGGAACACAATTTTAAAATTAAATCCTAAACTCTCTCCTACAAAAGTAGCAATCTTGCCTCTTGTCAAAAAAGAAGAATCCCTCACAAAAATAGCAAAAGAAGTATATGGTAACTTAAAAAAAGAATGGAATGTCACTTACGATGAATCTGGTTCAGTTGGTAGAAGGTATGCAAGAAACGATGAAATAGGGACTCCATTTTGTATAACTATTGATAATGAATCCGAAAAAAGAAAAGATGTGACCATTAGAAACCGAGACGATGGAACACAAAAAAGAATAAAAATTAAAACACTAAAAGAAACTTTAAGAAAATTAATCTCTGGAGAAGTTTTATTCGGTAGCCTCTAATTCAGTCATTATCCTTTCTCTAAAACCTACCATGTCCCTAAGCTCAGAATCTTCGAGGAGAACATTTCTAATCAATGTTTCAATACCTCTGCGCCCATGAACGTCAATGATTGGTTTGACAAGATGATGCCCCCCTTCATAATAATGTCTTGAATTTCTCATCTGAGAAACATTATCCGACCATTCAGTATCTGTAAAGTTCCCCTTTACCCCTCCAATAGAACAATAATTCCCTGAAGAAACATTCATATGAATCCTAAAATATTCTGCAATCCCTTCCATGATTATTTTTCTTCCGATTTTTTGATTCTCTTCAAAGTGCAGGGGAGGCCAACTTCCAAGTCCAAGAGATTCACTAAATTTATCAGAATAATAATGTCCAAGTTCATGGTCTAAAACCATCCCCACATATTCTTCGATAAATAAAAAGTTAGTTCTCTTAGGATTTTTAAGAAGCTTAACAAATCCTTTTTCTATAGCGGAAATATTTAAACAAATCTTATCTTCCAATAATCTATATGTTGCAAAACTATCCTCTTCCCTTCCTTGAGGCATTCCATAAAAAATCTCAGGAACCCCAAAATGTCTAATCCCCATTTCTACCTCTTGTTTATACATTATCCCTTCTAGATTATCCTCTACAAAATCTTTTATACCAAAAAAATCTTCTCCAGAATACTCAACTAAAGGAATTTGTTCCACCCAAAAGCTTCCTTTAAAAGAGGATAGTGTAGGTGGATAAACTCTTTCATCCCCAATCTCTGCTCCAATAACCCCTTTATCCCAATCAGAAACCCCTACACACCCTATCAATCCAAATAACCCTGCACTAAATCCAAGCCCTAACCTATCTTTAAAACTCATAACAAATTAAAAACTAAAAGATTTATATTTCTATCTCTAATTTCGCCTATACTTCTCTTTTTGAAAAATTAAAATAATATAAGAAATTAACAACAAACCTGCACCGGCAAATAAAATCCAATCAGAATTAAGATATGCATAAACTCCCCAGAGAAAAGAAGAAAATACTCCCAGACTTTCCCAAGCAAGAGAAACATCTCTAACCTTTTTAGATTTATATCCTTGGACAATTTGAGGGATTAATCTAAAGGTCCCTGTGATCACCGCGAGAATTCCGATAATTTCAACTAACATAATATATTCATGACTCCGATATATTTAAACATGAGCATTAATCTTAAATACCCTATCACCCTTCATCGGATAAAGGGGGATAGAATGACAAACGTATTAGCATTTGTGTCAATCAAAGGAGGTGTCGGCAAGACCACCCTAGCCCTAGAAACTGCAAGTTCTCTGGTCAACGATTTTGGAAAAAGAGTGCTATTAATTGATGCAAATTTCAGTGCTCCAAACTTAGGGCTATATCTCGACCTAACTGAAGGTCCAAATCTTCACGATGCACTATTCGGCGTCGGACTCCACAACGCAATTTACGAATCCCATGGGGTAGATGTGGTCCCTGCAGCATTAGATTATCATGATGAAGTGGATGTCTTCAGGTTAGAAAAAATTATCTCAAAATTTCGAAACAGATACGATTTCATAATTCTTGATTCTTCCCCTCACTTTGAAGAATTAAAACCAGTAATAGCAGCCGCAGACAAAGTTTTTATTGTAACTTCTCCAGACAATGTAACACTCACAACCTCCTTAAAAGCAGCGAAAATTGCAAAACAGCAAAAAACGCCAATAGAAGGAATCATTGTAAACAAAATAAGGCACCCAAGACACGAATATAATTTGAGGGAGATAGAAAATCGTTCAAACATTCCAGTTCTTGCAAGGATAAAAGACCACAAAAAAATGGCACAAGCACTAAACGAAAAAACACCAATAACAGTCTTAGATAAAACAAATTTAGTCTCAAAAGAAATAAAGCGCTTCGCGTCTGCTATCTGTGGTTCTCCAGAAAAAGAAGGATTTTTCCAAAGATTCAATCCGCTTCGAGAGTTAATCCAAAAAGAAAAAGTTAACCGAGAATTCTTAAGAAAAAACTTCTATGAGAATTCAATGTAACCTTTCAGAAAGGTATTTAAACCAAAATCTTGTCCCTAAAACATGAAACAAGGAAGAAAGGCAAGTGGTGGAAGGTACATCAAACCTAGAAAGAGAAGGTCAACAGGAAGACAAGGCCAAGAAAGAACTGTAAAGTTGGGAGATTCAAAAACAAAAGTTCTTAGGACAAGAGGTGGCTCTGGAAAACTAGTTTCTTTCATGCAAAATATCGCAAATGTAATTGCAAAAGGCAAGGGGAAAAAGACCTCTATAAAAAATGTCCTTGAAACACCGGCAAACACTTTCCTTGCAAGACAAAATATTTTAGTTAAAGGTGCAATAATCGAGACCGATCTCGGAAAAGCAAAGATAACAAACAGACCATCACAAGAAGGAAACGTCCAAGCTGTTTTAATTGATTAATTCTCTAGAAACTAATTTATCTAAATACCCTCAACCCAAACCTTTAAAAACCCAATCCTTTTATAAACCTTACTATGAGTCATGCTAAAAAATGTCCAGAGTGTAACAGTTCTAAATTAATCTACGACGAGACCAGAGGAGAATTAATCTGCGGTGCTTGCGGATTACTTGTAGAAGAAAAGATGGTAGACACTTCCCACGAACTTCGCTCCTTCGACAAATCCGAAAAGAAGTCGAGAGGAGGAGCACCAATCTCTTTACAAAAATTCGATAAAGGTCTAACAACAAACGTTGGAGAAATTTCAGACATCTACAAATTAGATTCGACACAACAAACAAGAAAATACTTAAGACTAAAAAAATGGCAAGAAAGAGTTTCCACTTCAATTGAAAGAAACCTGAGATTAGCAATGTCCGAACTTAGAAGGGTGGCCTCATTCCTGGATTTGCCATCAGTAGTCCGAGACGAGTCGGCAAGAATTTATAACTTCGTTCTTCAAAGAGGATTGGTCAGAGGAAGGTCAATGGAATCTGTAATCGCATCTTGTATCTATGCCGCTTGCCGTTCCTACAACATCCCAAGAACCTTAGACGAAATTTCAAACGCCTCTGAAGTCGAAAGAAAAGAAATAGGAAGAACCTATAGATTCATCATCAGAAAGATTGGACTAAAAGTCACTCCAAGCTCTCCAAAAGATTACATTTCAAGATTCTCCTCAACCCTTCATTTATCTCCGCAAGCCCAAAATGAAGCTCTAAAGATTTTAAGAAAAGCTGAAATCTCTGAACTGACTAGTGGCCGAGGTCCTGCGGGAATTGCCGCCGCCGCACTCTATGTTGCAGCATTAATCAATGATGAAAAAAAGACTCAAAGAGAAGTCGCAGATGTTGCAGGAATCACTGAAGTCACCATCAGAAACAGATACAAAGAACTTCTAGAAAGACTAGACATTGAAGACAAAATGAAAATCAGTGAGAACGAAAAAAAGAAAAAGAAAACAAATTAAGTTACAATATTTTTCTAAAAACTATCATGGGGAGAGGAGGATTCGAACCCCCGTAAGCATAAGCTACTGGGTCCTAAACCCAGCCCGTTTGACCGCTCCGGCATCTCCCCAGAGCTTATAAGAAAAACTAAATTTGAGTATAAAAAGTTGTTGGAGACCCAGTTACAAATTTATTCCCCTATCAACCTAAAGCCATGGACTTCCAATGAATCGCTTGGAGAACCCCTTATAGGACTCGGAGAACCCGGCAAATCTAAATCTCCAATTCTTTCTAAAGAAATAATAATTGAATCTTCATTTCCTGCAACTAAGAGAATCTTATATCTTTGTTCACCTTTCTCTAATATATCTCCTTCATTAAGATTTCCAATAAAAATTTCTTTAGCATCGTCATCCTCGTCACTAACTCCATTCCCAATAAAAAGATCGCCGATATCTACCTCTCCAAAAGAAGCTCTTCCACTAATAGGGATAACCTCTCCAATCACTTCCCCTTCAAAAGAACCTTTAAGAAACATTCTTAGACCCTCGGGATTCACAATAGTAAGAGTTACTTCATCGCCATTTAAAGTCTTATCAACAACTTTCCAATAAACCTCTTCCTCCACATCACTTTCCACATCTTCCAAATCATCTCCACTACCTTCACTTCTAGGAGCTAAAAGTTCTATTACTTCTCTTACAAGGCCCCTATAAACACTAGCCTTCAAGGAAAACGCCCGAGCCTTATCTCTATCAGTTCCAAGACCTACCTCAACATCTTTTCCAATAATCTCATCCAAGGAGACTAAAACCTCTCCAACTCCTTCATTTTCAAATCCAGAAATCTCCATAGCCTTTATAGCCTTCTCAGCAATACTCAATATTGCCTGAACCTGGTTTTGAGTTTTAATTTCATCGTCAATCCTATATCTATTATCCAAAACCTCACTCAATGTCGCATTATTCACTTCTCCGACTAATTTCAAACTATCCTTAACACTCTCAGTATCCATCCAACAACCAAGACTTTCATCCCCACAATTTCCAACATTCTTCCATCTTTGACTTCCAATATCTGGATTATTTGAAGCGCAAACTCTCACAATCCCCCTCTTCGCAATATTTGGGTCAACCGCATCATTCGCGATGGCTCCCAAGTTCAAAGAAAACGAAGGGACAAGTGAAGGACTTCCAGAGATACATTCATTTTCTGAATCAATGTCTGTCCTCAATACTTGATCTTCAACATATTTATCTTGAATCCTTTTAATACCAAAATCAGTACTCACTTGTCTGAATCCACACTCTTCTTGATTATCAATAACAACACAAAGTTCTTTATAACCTTCTGGAGCCGTAATATCTATAGACTCATCAGCAGAAGTCCCACGAGGAATATAACCAGTCCTAATATTAATAATAGGACTATTCGCATAATATCCTGAAGCTGGAGGGTTCTTCAAATAAACTCTAAACTGTCTACCTTTGTCATTCCCTGCATAAATATGATAATAAATATTATATTGGGAAGTCGCTGGAACAGTTACGTCAGTGAAAGTCTCTTCAGAAAAGTAAGCAAAAAATTGTGATGGACTCTCAGGCTCCAAAAAACTATCCAATGCGTCCGCAGTAGAAGGAACACTCGTCCCTATAAACGCATTACAAAATTCACTCCCAACTTCTTCAATATTCCTCAACTGAAAGGCCCTGAACATATTCGGAGCGTAAGTATTTTTAAAATATCCAACACTTTTTTCTAGGTTATCAAAAGCACTTTGAACCAGTAAATATTCTCCACCACCCTTAGTCCTAGAAGAATCTGTAATCTTTTCTACAAGTCTCGGGCCCGCAAGCCTCATAACAGGAGACAATTGTTCCCAGAAAAACTTACACTCATTAATAGCAGTTATCTCATCACAAATTCCAACAAGCTTTCCAGAATCAAGACTCTCTTGCAAACAAGACTGCTCAGTTTCAAGTATTGAGACAAAAGTATCTATCCCTGCATGAACCCCACTCAAACAAATAGGAACTTTAACTTCTGGGAAATTTTGAGAACACATCATCAATCCTCCAACAATTCCCGTCTGAATAACATCACTAACAGGATACTTCCCTCCAAAATCACACCGAGAATTCGAACAAACAACAGGGTCACAAGCATTAAACAAAATCTTACAGTCGCTCGGACTCATAAAGTCTTGACACTCAACTCCTCCAAGATCACTCGCAGGTTTTCCAAGTTTCATGGCCTGATTAAAAATATTAATATTTTTATCGCCATACTGACGAGATGCCTGGCGAATAGCCTCTGTAGCCCTTCCATAAAGTTTCAAGACTTCTGCCTTACTCTTACCTTGACAAGGAGCAAAGTTCTCAATAGAGCCAACAGAATTAGGGTCAAAAGACTGACAAACATCTCCTCCACTAGCCCCCCAATTCATTACTCCATCTTCTCCGATATTACAAATATGGAAATAATTAACAGCTCCAGAACTATCAAATCCTTTTGGAGAATTTTCAAGGAAAGTTCCAGCACTATTTGGAACCATAGCATACCATCCTTCTTTCACATCAAACGGAACAATTGCAGGAAGCCCCTTACTCACTCCAGACTCATAATAATGAACTTCGGGTGTTCCAGGCCAAGTGTTCGAACAAGAACCAGAACTTCCAGCCTCAGAAAAAATAATCTTGTCCAACTCTCCAGAAGTAGCCTCTTTAACCCAACCACTACTCTCCAGCCTATAAGATTCTTTAATTCCCAAATTCCCATTAAGGGCACTATTATCTAAAACCAAAAGATACTCTTTAGAATTATAGTCAAAGAATTGAATTTTTGAATCCTCCTCAACTCCAGACACAAGATTCGGAAAATCCTTCGCATATTGTCCTCCCCATTGAATCACTTGAACATCCTTAGAAACAAATGATTTTACATCTGGAGTTTTTCCACCCCCTCCAAAAGTGCTTTCAATTTCCGCAAGAACCTTTTTCCGACTATCTTCAGCCTTATTAACCAAAGCAACATTCCTTAGCGTCTTATTCAAATCAGCCTTCGCAATCTCTTCAGCAACACCTCCTTTGCCTTCCAGCTCCTTAGCCAAAAGAGCTGCCCGAATCTGAGAACTTGTAGTCAGATCATCTTCGGTTAATACCTCACCTTCAACAGTCAAGGAAAAATCTCCAAGCTTCACTCTCAAATCATCAACAAGAGCCGTCTGATTTACAACCCTATCTTCTCCAAGAATCCCTCCAGAAACTTTATTATTTTCAACCGGTCCTTCCATAATGTCATTAACAGCGTCAAGTGAATCAGCCATAGCCTCTACATCTTTATCAATCTCACTTGCAAGGGCAGTATAACATTTAGATTGAGTATCATAAGTCCCATCAGCAACCAAAGAAGCACAATCCGCTTTATATTTCACCATTATTTTTTGTCTAGCAAGACCGACTCCACTAAATCCGCTAGCAACATTTTTCAACATCAAAATAGTCGAAGTCGCAAGACACGCACCCTTCCAAGCCTTAACAGTCGCCCCAAGCCTATCGTTAATATCACTCCACTGCTCAATACTATCGTTAACATTCTCCAACATCTCCCGGGTTTTCTCAGGAGACAATTCAATTCCTCGTTTCTCAATGCCAACATTAAAAGTGAAATCTGCCTCAGTCTTGGTCCGTTGAACTTCAGGAATTAAGGATACATGAGCAAAAACTTCCATATCAATTTTTTGAATATAAATGCTCCGTCCCCCAAGAGACCCATACTCGCCCTCTCCGATAGTATCAGAGTCAGACCTATAATCTCCTCCGGATTTTGAAGTAAAAGAAACCTTGGCCTCTCCTGGAAGAATCTTTTTAATAATTATATTCCCATCTCCAATGTCCTCAGTAAATCCTTCTTCTTTCCCATCAAACAACTGAGACCCAATCTTAAAACTCACCTTTTTAGATTCATTCTTCAACCCCTTAAACTCATTAATACTAATACTATGATATTTATTCCCAACAAAAATATTCCCATAAGCTTTTGAAAAATCATATTCTGTAAATTTGCCTGCCTGCCTTTTCATCACATCAAAAGATTTAGAAGATGGATAGGTTGTCAAAAATAAATCAAGTAATCTCTGTTGAGTCTCAACTTTCCCAGCATCTCTTGCAAGTTCAATTTGCTCAATAAGGGCTTCTTCAGAATAAGATTCGGACAATTCACCTTTAGAGACTGTCGGGTAAGTATCTACCAATTCATCAACAACCCCTGTCCCCTTCTTAAATGGAGTTTCGGCATCTCCAATGTCTGCATCCACCAAACTAGGCCCCCCCGTATCCTCCTTCTTTGAAAGGCTCATCACAACAGATTTTCCAGGACAACTAATCTTAATAGACCCTGCATCCTCCTCATCAATATCTACAACTCTCACAGTACATTGGTTATTCAAAATCCTTGAGCCTGACCTTGCCCAAGTCTCTTCTCCATCAATATTCAAAAGAACCATGTCCTCTGGAGCAACTACTTTATTCAATTTAACTCTCATTCCAGCCCTACAATAATATCCTGGGAAGTATTCTAACCCGCTAGTCTCCCCTTCTTTTAACTGAAGAGTTCGAGAAAGAGAGTCCTTATCATTATAAACTTCAATTATCCCCGAGTCTTTGTTAACTTCTCTAAGCCGAAGATATCCTCTCCCTTTCCAAAATGCAGTCCGAGTATACTCAGCCTCCCATTCATCATCACCCATAACCGGAAGATAATAAGACGACCTCCCAACACCATAAGCTTCTTCTGCATCATAACGAATTGTAGCAGTCAAATTCCCAGAAATCCAGTCCTCCATATTTTCTTCAATTTGATTCCTCTTCAAAATAATCACTACATACCCAATGTTATTAATAATCGGACTCCCAAGAAGTGTTCTATAGGACCTAGTCGCCGCCCTAGCCGGATGAAAACTAATTCCAGATACTCCCTCGGGATAATCTCCTTTAAATGAAATTGACTTTATAGAAGAGACTTTAATCAGAGGATTCACCTGAATTGATTGCAATTGACAAAACACTGGAACATTCTGCTCTTCTAATAAATCGCTTCTAACAACACTTGGACTACATCCTCCAGGAGGAATCATCACAACAAAGTCACTCGTCGCATTACATTGATTATTTTTCATCTGCTCAAAAATTGGCCAGTAATTTCCAACTTGGGAACCATAAATCTGATTAAAATTTGGCTGATAATATTGAAAGTTTGCATCAAACCCATCATTAGAACTTCCCCCATAACTCCCTGAATTGCCAAAAGTGGAATGACTAGAAGCAGCCACAAAAGACAGCGCCCCAACTAAGACCAAACCTAAAACCCAAATCATTTTTCTATTCTCCATTATTCATAACTTATGTAAATTACTTCATCCTCCGATAATAAATAATTTTGTTGTAACTCATCTAAATTACCTGGCATATTAAATAGTGGAACATTAATATTTATTTCTGTAGAGTCTATCAATTGTCCTTCCGTAATATACTCGCTAGTCTTCCCCCCTCCAACAACTGCAAAAGTCACTTCAGTCTCAGGAAAGCTAATATCAAAACATTTCTCTGTCTCTTTTCCAAAAAATCCTGAAATCCCACTCTCAGGAACATCCACACACTTTCTGTCACTCACTTCAGGAAACTTCAAAGAGGAATCATCATAAACTTGGACAGAAACATTATAATCTCCTTCAATTAATTCAATGCTATCTACTTCTGGATACATTGCAGTGGCAGAATAATCTTTTGAAACAAATCTCACTAACGCCTGTTCAACATTTCCTAAATCAAGTCCAAGTTCATATTTTTTATTCAAAACTATGTTCGCAACACGGTCAATATTAGTAGAAATTTGCAACTTAGATTCGGCATAACCTTCGGCATTAGCAACAATAAATCCATTAACGCATCCGGGGAACTCGCCTTCAAGAACAGCCTCACCTCCAACTTCATTAGTCTCTCCAATTTCACAAACAGAATCTAAACATTTAAACTGGATTCTTGATTCAACAGGATTTAAATTCCAATCATAAGTAGAAACAGAAACAAGATTTTCCTTATATTCACAAACCTGAGATTCGATGGACGAACCAAATTGCGTTGGAAATGCTTGTCTTGCCTGACTCCTTGAAATCACAACAGACATTGGAAACTGAAAAATTTCATTACCATCATAGAACTGCATCAAAACAGGAAAATTAATATCATAAACCAAATGGTAAGGAACATAACAAAATCCTAAAACCCCTGAACCTTCTTGCAATCCTACTGGGTCTGCCACTAAGTCTCCATAAATCTCAATTCTTGTGGGCCAATCACTAGAATAAAGGATATTCAAATTCTCATCTACATCAAAATCAGAATCTACCACAAAGTAATCTCTTTCTTTAGAAGATAAATCATAATAGTCTCCTGAAAGTTTTATTGTGGGGATATTTGTTTCAAGGCCGCCAATAATATCTTCCTTTATATTTTCTTCAACAAAAATTTTAGGAGTGCATGAAATTTCAGTTCCAGTAACGGGAGCATAGAGCCTCATAACATCGAGAGCATAATTTTCTAAGAATACCTCAGATTTCTCAAGATTGTAGACGTCAAGAGCCAAGTCAAAGAACCTTCCAAGTTTGCTATCTAAAGAAATGGAATGGCTATTGATCACTACAGAAGAGTCTCCCTTATATAAGGTAATCTTACTATCTACTTCCAAGGAAACCTCATAAGTATCTATGTCTGCATCCACCTTCCCCCCTTCAGACTCTAAATAAATATTAAATCCTGCAAGCTCAAAGTCTGTAAAATCGCAGTCAGTACTCCTGTCTTCAACATACTTTTCCAATTCCTCCTCCATCCCGTTTTTTGTTGGAACTTGCTCTTTCAAAAGGTTGTTCCCGGACACATACATCCAATAAGGAATCCCAGAGCCAAAAAAATCTAATTGACTAGAAAAGGGCATGTATGAAGAACCCGGCTCAAAAGTTGGAGTATTAATATACCCTCCTTGTTCTCCCAAAAGCCCAACCCCTTCAAGAGAAGTCTCTTCTAAACAAGACAAATAATAATCATAAACTTCTTCGAACTCTACAGGGATACTCGTTCCAAATCCCTCACTAAGAGAAAAATAGGCAACTATCCCTCCAACGACTAAAATTGCAATTATTATGAAAATCGTTACTTGCCCTTTCTTATCCATTCTGCTTCCCCATCTTTTTTACTTTCTCCTTAATCAAATCCATAATTTCACTATTAATATCCTTTTGTATACTCTTCTTAAACCTCTTCCAAAGCTCTTCATCCTCTATAAGCAGTAAATATTTCTTCATCTTCCACTAACAACAAACAATTATTTATAAACATTTCTAAGTAACTAACTTACTTAGTAACTTAGTAAGTAAATCTTCAAAGAACCAAAAAAATAAAAAATGGCCCCACATGCGCGCTTCGCGAGTACCCTAAAGGGCAAATCGAACTAAGTTCAAAAAACATGGCCCCGCCAAGAATCGAACTTGGGCTTCGTCGAAGTCAACGACACGTTCTACCATTAGACTACGGGGCCTTAAGCCCGGTCGTCTTCATGAAACTGCTGTGAAGTTGCTTTAGACTACGGGGCCTTAAAAAACACTACTTATTTAAATTTTTAAATCTTCCTTCGCTTCCCAATCGACCCACCCAATTTTTGTCCCCAATTGCCTCTAATAACTTCAGAATCCAACTCCCCCTTTGGAATCTCCGCAACTTCACAAAAATCCTCAAACAAATTCTTCGGCAAGAACCTGGCCTCAACATAATAATTTTTCAAAGTAGAATAATTCACGTCAAACCCAAATTGCAAAAGCCCTCTAAGTGACGGAGAATTCATTCTCTCAATTACTAAATCTAAAAACTTCCTCTGACCGCCACTCACAAATTTAACCCTATCCATATAATCTTAACTCAACAAAATTTATAAAACTAACTGCGGGACTATTCAAACACAAACTTTAACTCACCAGAGTTACCTACAGGGTAAAAAACTTGGTTTTTAATTATAACTGCGGGACTATTCAAACACAAACTTTAAAAACCAATCTCTCAGAACATTGATATGAAAAAGCCAAAAACAATGAATAGGTATTGCCCTTATTGTAGAAAGAAAACTGAACAAAAAGTCAAAGAGCAAAGCAAAGGAAAAGCAGGGACACTCAATAGGGGAGCAAAAGCAAGGATCAGACTTAGAGGGCTTTGGAGAGGAATCGGAAACCAAGGTAGATTCTCCCGTATGAAGAACATCAAAAAAAGTAATCGTAAAACAACTAAAAAAACGGCAATTGTCTACACCTGTTTAGTTTGTAAAAAAGGCAAAGACCAAAAGAAGGGGAAAAGAACTTCGAAATTAGTAATAGAATAAAATGGCAGAAAGAAAAAGATATATTGATGTGACAACCCCCATAATTGGAGAAACAATGAGGGTCCTCGGAACTCTTACAGACCTTCACGGAAAAACAATCAAACTAGATTTAACTAGAAAAATGAGGGGGAAGGGAGTTGTAGTAACTTTCAACATATTTAACCACGAAGAAAAATTAATCGCAGTCCCAAAAAAAATAGAAATAGTAAAATCCTACATAAGAAGAATCGCAAGAAAAAGGACAGATTATGTGGAAGATTCTTTTATCGCTAGATGTCAAGACTTCAGGGCAATAGTAAAGCCCCTTCTAATTACGAGAAAAAGGGTATCTCGAGCCGTAAG
>CAYMMZ010000001.1:67144-76239 GCA_964391715.1 Candidatus Woesearchaeota archaeon
TTCTTTCTTTTCAACAACCTTCTTTTCTTCAACAACTTTAACAACAGCACCTTTATTCTTCGGCCTCTTGCCCCTACTTCTAGAAATTCCGTGAACTCTGTCGTTTTGTTTCTTCTTCCTTCTAGCAACTCTCCAACTCTTATTCCTATCAAGTCGCTTTGGTTTATTCTTGCTTGTAGCCATATTATTCCTTTTATTCTCTCCGTTTTAAATCTTTGGTTTAAGATAAGCCTGCGGCCGGAGTCTAACCGACGACCTACTGCTTACAAGGCAGCCGCTCTAACAACTGAGCTACGCAGGCACATAACAAAAGAGAAAAAATGGTTTTTAAGTATTTCCAAACAATCAAATTCCAATTTATCTCAAACTTAGTTAAGCCAAACGGCAATTTTGATTTCTTTTAGGCTTAGTCAAGGCAGAAGGTTCCGCCACGTACATTTGTACGCAAGGGTTCTTCTAACGAAGAATAAGTCAAAAGAAATCAAAATTAATCGTCTTCTAAGATTTCGACACGCTTATCCTTCTCCAGAATCTCTACAATCTCCTTCGGCAAATTTGCAATAAGGCCTTTCTCAAAGGGGCCCTCTTCCTCACCTTCAAAATTCAAAAACTCTGGAACGTCCTCCAAAAAACGGACAAGCCTGTGCTTCTTTTCACTATCTTGCGCTCCGCTGAGGTCTGCATTCAAATTTTTCTCAGCCTTCTCCAAACTCTTTACAACTTCTTCAAATAAATCCTTCTCAAAACCAAGGAGATTTTCAAAGTCTTTTTTACCAATGCCTACTTCCGCTGCAACAAAGGATAAATTCAAAATTTTTTTCTTCCGAATCCTCAATAAATCTCTAAAACTAGAGATTGAATTTTCAAGTCTCTTCTTGTTTTTAATGGCAATGGCTGAGAATGAATCCTCTTCTTTGGCTAAAAATTCCTTTTTTTCCTTAAAATAAATTGAAGACTCCTGCAAAAATTTTTTTGGGAGAGACTGCAACTGCTCCGAATATTTCTCCTTTCTCATCGCCTCATAAATGTCACTAAAAGTTATCATAAATAATGAAACCGCGACCAATTTAAAAGAATTGTTATACTGAAGAATTTCCCTACCCAAACAATTTATAAAACTCTCAACCCTTCAAAAAATATGTTCGGAAAATTAAAAGAAAAATTAAAAGGTTGGGTAAAAAAAACTGAAGAAGAACCAGAATTAGAGAAACAACCGAAGAAGAAAGGAAAAAAGAAATCTCTAGAAGAGAAGAAAGAGATAAAACAAACATCCAAAAAAACAAAAGAATCCCAAAAAAAGGATGAACTTGAAAAATCACTTGAGGATACTCTTAAATCACTACCGGAAGAAGAATCTGGATTTTTTGTTAAATTCAAAAAAAGGTTAACTGAAAGTGTATTCGAAGAATTATTCGAAGAACTTGAATTAATTTTAATACAAAACAATGTAGCTTACGGGGCAGTCGAATCAATAAAAAAATCCTTAGGAGAAAGACTTATAGGGAAAAATCTAAAAGAAGTCAATCTCTCAAAAGAACTAAGAGAATCTATAGGCTCTATCTTAATAGACAGCCCAGATTTTATAAAAACAATAAAAGATTCACTAACAGTAAAAAAACCATTTGTAATTCTACTGGCAGGAATCAATGGTTCTGGAAAAACAACCACTATCGCAAAAGTTGCAAACTACCTTCAAAAAAACAAACTCTCAGTATCTTTCGCCGCAGCAGATACTTTCAGGGCAGCATCCATAGAACAAATACAGCAACACGCGGACAAACTAAAAATTCACTTAACAAAAAAAGACTACGGCTCAGATCCTGCGTCAGTTGGCTTTGACGCAATCACTCACGCAAAAAAGAACAAAATAGATGTGGTCCTAATAGACACTGCAGGAAGAATGCAAAACAAAGATTCTCTCATGAGCGAAATAGAAAAAATAGTAAGAGTAACCAACCCCGATATGAAGATATTCCTTGGAGAATCAATCACTGGAAATGATTGCATTGACCAAGCCTCTGCATTCAATGAAAAAATAAGTCTCACTGGAATAATTCTGTCAAAGGCCGATGTCGATGAAAAGGGAGGAACAGCAATTTCAGTTTCATGTGCTACAGGAAAGCCGATTCTCTTCCTCGGAACAGGCCAAGAGTATGATGACTTGGAAGTCTTCGACAAGAAAAAATTAATCAGTAAATTGGGACTTTGACCCTAAAACCCAAAATTTAATAACCCTCATTCTACACCAAATATACACAAGAAGTTAGTTTACCTAACCCGCGGAAAAATCATAAAAACAAGGGCGGGTTTGTCTGCGAGGCAGACATTTAGAGGGTATTCGTAAACTAACACAACCAAAAACATGGTACTAAACAAACTAGGCTCAGCCTTAAAATCTGGAGTAAAGAAAATCTCAAATGCAATTTTCCTAGATAAGAAACTAATAGAGGGAATAGTAAAAGATATTCAAAAAGCATTAATTGAAGCAGATGTAAATATTGATTTAGTTTTTGAACTTTCTCAGAAAATAAAAAAATTGGCCTATGATGAAACTATAAAGGGAATTGATAAAAAGGAACAATTAGTAAAATTAATCCACGACGAAATCGCTAATCTCTTAGGAGAAAGAAAGGAGTTAAAACTTCCAAAAAAAGCAAAGATTATGTTCCTTGGACTTTATGGAGCAGGTAAAACAACCACAATTTCCAAACTAGGATTCTACTATTCAAAAAGGGGAAGAAAAGTGGCCCTCCTCGGACTAGACACTCAAAGGCCTGCTGCAATGGACCAATTAGAACAAATGGCATTGAAAGCAAAAATTCCGGCTTTCGTAGATAAAAAAGAAAAGGACCCTCTAAAAATTATTAAAAATTTTAAAAAAGATCTTGATAAATATGACCTTCTCTTAATTGACACTGCTGGTCGAGACGGACTTAACAAAGATTTAATAAAAGAGATAAAATCTTTGAATAAAGCCCTAAAACCCGATTACAATCTATTAGTAATGCCGGCAGACACAGGACAAACTGCAAAAACTCAAAGCGAAGAATTTCAAAAAGCATTATCAATTGATGGAGTAATAATCACTAGAATGGATGGGACAAGTAAGGCAGGAGGAGCCCTAACTGCATGCGCAGAAACAAAATCCCCTGTATTCTTCATCGGGGTTGGAGAACAAATTCACGAAATAGAAACTTTCGACCCAGAATCATTTATCCAAAGACTTCTAGGGATGGGAGATTTACAAGCCCTTTTAGAACATGTAAAATCTGCAACAGACGATTCCCAACAACAAAGAATAGAGGAAAGAATGAAAGAAGGAAAATTCACACTTCTTGACCTCTACTCTCAACTTGAACAAATGAATAAAATGGGGAGTATGGACAAACTTCTTGGAATGGTGCCGGGAATGTCCTCTGCCAAGGTTCCAAAAGATGCCTTAAAGAAACAAGAGGCAAAAATGAAACATTGGAAATCTGCAATCTCTTCAATGACTGAAGAAGAAATTGAAAATCCAGAAATCTTAGAAAAACAAACAGAAAGAATAAAAAGAATTGCAAAGGGTTCGGGGACAACTACGACAGAAATAAGAGAACTCTTAAAACAATATAAAATGATAAAAGAGATGATGAATATGCAATCTGGAATGGCAGATGGAAACATCGACCAAAAGACCATGATGAAAATGGCAAAGAAGTTTAAAGGGAAAATGAAGTTCTAACGGTATCCTTGTATAGATAAAGTTGTTGAAACATCAGGATTAGCAGAAAGATGATTAATCTCCCATTCTACAACTCCTTGAAAATTTAAAGGAATCCAAAAATATTTAGACTCGCTTTGAATAGTCCCATCAGGAGATACCAAACTCTTCTTAAAAGAACTATGTCCAGGATATTTAAATCCAACTTCCACTGGAGCTACACTAGAAGATGATTGGAAAAATCTAACATTCAAAAGCACTTCTTTTGCACCACCAGGAATTGAAAATCCACTATAAGAAGAAATATTTGTAATCGTTCCAGAATCACTGGTAAACGGATTTTGGCTGTTAGAGATATAATGAGTTAATACACTTGTATAAACAGGACCTACGGCAGAATTAACTACCTCAATCTCATTAGCACTATGTCCAAAAACGGGAGGATTATTAGTACTATAAGCAAAAACCATCGCCCCCCCAAGTAAAATAACAATCATTCCAAAAATTAAATATTCTACCCTCATAGTCCACTAAATTAAATCTCACTTATATATTTATGTAAAATTAAGAACGATAGGCATAAATCTGTACAATGAATCTAACATTATCTCCATTTGAGCCCTGAGCACCTGGATCAACCCCATTAGAGGCACTAAAAGTGACCTTCCTATCACCGCCAACAGGAAACCAAAAAAACTCTTGGGTAGAATAATCTCCGTTATTCATAAACGAACCTAAAACATGATTATGTACTTGTAAAAAAAGTTTGTCTGAAGAAATACTAAGAGAGATAGGATTTAAAGGAAGAGAACTTCCATCCACAAATTCATTTTGAACAAATGCCCTCACCAAAATTTCTTTAGCATCAGAGGGATAATAGGGCCCTCCGCCAGTTAAAGTTATAATCTCTGAGGGGTCTCCAGGCTTAAGAACCTTGTTCATAACTCCAGAAACTTTAATTGTAGTATTAACCAAAGTTTGAATCCCTTCCACTTCATCCTCGCTATGTCCAAAAACTGAAGGGTCAGCCTGACCTCCAGGGTTATAAGCCCCAACTAAAAAAATTCCAAAAATGATAAAGGTCCCAATCAAGACCCCATAAAACAATTTTTCATCCATCTTAAAATTAGGCGCTATAGCCTTGAACCTCCACTTTAACATAAGCCTTTCCAGGAGAACCAGATGCTCTAAATGCCATCATCTGACTACTATTCAACGGAAGTTTAACCAAAAAATCTCCATGTAAATTATCCCATTTTTCATCTAAAACAATCAAATCTCTCCAAACAATCCCTTCATTATTCATCTCAATTTTCCAAGAAGCAATATTCGAAAAAGATTCTTCGGTAATATCTGCGGTAACATAAACTAAAACTTCTTTAGCCCAAGAGGGGATATTGGGATTGCTACCAACATCAATTAACCCGTAAAAAGGACCTTGAGGGCCAGAAGAAGAATCATAATTTTCCTCTAGGATAATCTCCGAAGTTGGAATCATAACTCCTCCATTCATAAGATAATTAACCGAGAGACTTTCTATGTCTTCAATCTCTCCAGCACTATGTCCAAAAACCGGAGGAGGCCCTCCAGAGTTATAAGCTGCAGCAAAACCTAAAACCAAAAACATCCCAAAAATAATCAGATACTTATCTCTCCTTCGAAGTCCTCTTTTCACCATACCCCTCAAAGACGCTAATTATTTAAATATCTTCCGACACTTAAAAACATGGCACAAAAATTAATCGCAGAAGGTGCAGAAGCAAAAGTCTTTAGAGAAAAATCGTCCATTTTCAAAAAAAGAATCTCAAAAGGATATAGGCACAAAGAGTTAGACAAAAAAATCAGGACTCGGAGAACCCGTTCAGAAGCAAAAATCTTAACCAAAGCCCTTGAAGCAAGAATAAATGTCCCAAAAGTTATTAACACAGATAAGTTTGACATCGAGATAGAATACTTAAAAGGGGATAAACTCTCAGAAACACTAAATAATTACCAAGAAAAAAAGCAATTCAATGTAATGAAAAAACTGGGGATCCAAACAGCCAAACTCCATAAAAACGACCTCATTCATGGAGACCTCACGACTTCCAACACCCTCCTTATCAAAAACAAGGTATTCATAATTGACTTCGGCCTAGGATTTGTCTCCAAGAAAATAGAAGACAGGGCAGTAGACCTCCACTTAATAAAACAAGCACTAATCTCCAAACACTTCCAAAACCCTGAAGCATTATTCAAAAATTTCCTAAATGGTTACAACCCAAAAGAAAAAAATAGAATTTTAGAAAGGTTAGTTGTCGTAGAAAAAAGAGGAAGGTATAGGCATTAGAAGAATCAAAACCCTTAAAAATCAAAAAAGCCCTCAAATAACATTAGCCCCGTAGTCTAGTGGTCAAGGATTCTAGGTTTTGGTCCTAGCGACCCAGGTTCGAATCCTGGCGGGGCTATTTTACCAAAACATATGTTTTTGTCAAAGCGACTCTAGGCTTCGATATCCTGGCGGGGCTATTTTACCAACCCTTAAATTTAAAAACCACTTTTTCCCCAACATTACATGGCAGAGTTAGTTAAACCGACATGGATCAAAATGAAAGAACCTGAATTAAAGAAAGTAATAGCAGAGCTTTCTAAAAAAAACACTCCTTCAAAAATTGGATTCATCCTAAGAGACCAATACGGAATCCCAACCACAAAGATATTCGGAAAGAAATTGAAGGCTTATTTAACTGAACTTGGGATAGAAAAAAATGAGGATCTTGAAAACGCAGAGAAGAAAGTAGATAAATTAAAAGAACATTTAAAAGACAATATCACAGATAGAAATTCTAAACATAAACTACAAAAAGCTCAAAGCAGGCTTAATATCACTAGAAAATATTTCGGCGTTACAAAGGCAAGAAAAAGATGATTAGAATACTGATAAATTAATGATTTTAAAATTTCTCATAAAAACTCTTTTACAACTCTAGAGATTAAACACACCTTTATTAATGAAATTAAATTCTAAATCTGATGTTAACTGAGGTAAAAAGATTTGTTAAAGAATTTCTGGAAACTTCTGAGAATAAGCCAATCAGAATCCTAAGCAGTTTTGATTGTGATGGGATAACCTCTTCTGCAATTTTGACAAAAACATTTCAAAGACTAGATAAACAATTTACAATAAGAACAATAAAAGAATTAACGGAAGAAATTATCAATGAAGAATTAAAACGAAATCCTCACGAACTAATCCTCTTCAATAACCTTGCATCAGAAAATCTTGAATATTTTCAAAACCTAGAATCTCCAATATTTATTCTAGACTCTAATAAAATTAACGAGAAGAAATTAAATGAGAATATAAAAATTCTTAATCCTTACCTCCAAGGAGACTCTGAAGAAAATAGATGCACTGGAGCAGGAATATGTTATCTCTTCTCAAAAGAAATTTCCGAAAAAAATGAAGACCTCTCAAGCATTGCAATAATAGGGATGGTAGGAGACAAGCATGAGGCAGATTTATCAAAAATCAATCAGTCAATTCTCAAAGATGCAAAGGACCTCACTATCAAAAAAGGTTTAATTTTATATCCAGCAACAAGACCTTTAAGGAGAGCTTTAGAATATTCCACCTCTCCTTATATCCCTGGAGTGACTGGGAATAGTAACGGGGCTTTAGAAATCTTAAAAGAGACTGGAATCAGCCCAAAAAAAAGCCTATTAGAAATCAGCGAAGAAGAAATGTCTAAATTAATCACTGCAATTATGATTCGAAGAGCAAAAAACAATAAAGTAGAAGATATTGTAGGAAATTTATATATTTTAAAATTTTTCAATACTCAAGAAGATGTAAGAGAAATCTCAGTTTTAATAAATGCTTGCTCGAGGCTAGGGAATAGTGATGTCGCCATCTCTTATTGTCTAGGGAATGCTAAAGCTAAATCAAAAGCAATAGAGATTTATATGGGATATAAGCAAGAACTAGTCTCAGGCCTAAGATTGGCAGAAAACATGGAAAAAATTGATGGAAAAGGTTTTGTAATTCTAAATGCTAAAGATAAAATAAAAGATGCAGTAGTCGGGACTATCTGTTCTATGATTTCTTCTTCCGCAACCTATGAAGAAGGGACAATCTTAGTCGGAATGGCCTACAATAAAGACAAAATAAAAGTGTCTGCGAGAATAGTAGGGAAAGAGGGCAGGAATTTGAAAGATGTTCTAGAAAAAACTGTGATCTCTTTCAAGAATAATTTTCCTGGAGCAAAGGTAAAAGTCGGAGGGCATCAATTCGCAGCAGGATGTTTAGTTGAGAAAGAAAAGGAAAATGGATTCATTGAAGAACTCAAAAAGAATCTTGAAGTAGAAATCCTAAGGATTTGAGAACCAAAAGAAAACCTTAAAAACCTCTACTATCAACTAAATCTATGAAAATTAAAGGAAAATTCTTAAAAGTTGCTTGCTCAAAGTGCAAGTCTAACCAAGTGATATTTGGAAAAGCTTCTACAAAAGTTAGATGTTTAGATTGTAATTCTGTCCTAGCTCTTCCATCTGGCGGAAAAGCAAAAATTAGGTCACGTGTAGAAGAAGTTTTGTAAACCAGCCCCAATTAACTTTAAATAACCCTCATCACACAAAGTTCTATGGAAGAAGGAGACATCGTATTATGCAAGGTAGAAAAAGTAACTAATACTATTACCTTCGTAAGACTTCCAAATGGTAAGGAGGGCACAATAGTTTCTTCAGAAATTTCTCCTGGAAGAATCAAACACATGCGACAATTCGTAGTCCCAAATAAAACAATTGTATGTAAAGTCTTAGAAATCTCTGGAAACAATATAAGCCTCTCTCTTAGAAGGGTAAATTCAAAAGAGAAAAAAGAGGTTATGCAAAAATTCAAAATTGAACTCGCAATAAAAGTAGCTTTCAATCAAATCTTGGGGGAAGATTCTGAGGGAACCCAAGAGAAAATTCTAGAAGATTTCCAAACATTGACAGAGTTTATAGATAACGCAAGAGGGGATGAAAAAATCCTAAAAGAATATATCTCAAAAGATAAAATAGATTCCATTAAAAAAATAACGGAGAAAAAAAGGAAAAGCTCTGAACTAAAGCAAAAAATAAAAATAAAATGTTTAAAAGGGGATGGAATAAAAAAATTAAAAGAAATTTTCAGCATATCTGATAAAAAAGTATCTATAAACTATATATCTGCAGGAAATTTTACATTGAGCCTAACTGTAGAAGATTTCAAGAAAGGAAAAAGGGAAATGCAAGAGATCTTAGAAAGTTTAGAGAAAAAAGCAAAAAAATATGATTGTGAGTTCTCTGCAACTGATGAAAAATGATTCAGAATTATTTTTCCAATCAAACATCAATTCCAAGATACAAACCCTCTTCAAAAATCAAACAAATC
>CAYMMZ010000002.1:0-19821 GCA_964391715.1 Candidatus Woesearchaeota archaeon
TAGGCCGCGTTCTGTCAAAACCAGAATCTTATTCTGACGTTTTGTGCTAACATCTAACTTCGCTGGTGCAAAACCATTGCATCAACCAGGGGGAGCCGTTCCAGCCGAATTTAATCGGATCGTTTCTATATTCCCTTCCACACATCGCTGTGCCAGATTTATCATCAGTGATTTCCTTTCGGATAACTCCAAACTAAATTGGAGGAGATGCGCGGACCTTCCTCAGCAACTAGAATTCATTTTACAATTCTTCGGCCTTTTAGACCAAGCCACCGACAATTAGCTGTCCTACTGTAGAATTAGTTATTTTTTTCGTCTTTTAAGTTTTTTGGTTTTTCTTATTTTTTTTCTAATTAGCACTATCAGTAAGATAATCAATAAAATTAAAATTATTACTATTCCTACCAATAACATCGATAATTTTGAACTTTCTTCAATATAGAACCATTCGCTTGAGCTTGAAACCTCGCCTTCATAACTTGTTTTTACATAGAGTATATAATTTCCAGTTTTTAGATTGGGAGGGATTTTAAAAGATTTTTTTAGATTAGTCTCTTCATCAATTTTTATGAAATCCTCTCTATACATAATATCTTTTCCTTCTAAATTTTTAATAATGTATTCTATGTGAGCATCCACCTTTTCTTTTAATCTACTTTCCTTAAAGGAAATTTCTGCTTCTAAATTTTTTCCAGGATAAACTTCTTTTTCTTTATTTAAAATTTTAACTAAGGGCCTTAGAAATCTTTTACGAGATTCTACTTCTACAGAGATTAGGATTCTTTTTTCTACGTTTCTTGACTTTGCTGTTATCCTCCCCAAATATAAATTTGGAAGTTTATCTATTGGCACTCTAAACTCTATTAAGATTTTTCTTTCTTCACCCGGTTTTAAAATAAATTTTTCATCTCCTATTATCTTTAGGATGTCATCCATCCCTGAAGAGGCTAATTCTATTTCTAAATCTCTATTTTGAGAATTTTTTATGCTTATTCCTTCCTTTTTTACTTCTCCTTGTCCAATAGTTAAACTTATGATATCTCTATCTAAATCAAAACTTTTGAAACTTACCCCTCCACCTTCTGATCCTCCTCCACTGCCACTACTGCTTGTTGAAGTTGAAACTTCTGCTGTTGAAGTTTCATTTGCGGTAAGATTTGAAGTAAATGCTGCGACCTTTGAAGTTGTCCCATAGCTGTTGTTTGCATATAAGGCTAACACATAGTCTCCTTCTGTTAAGTTTAAGTTAATTGACGTGGTTATAGTCACATTTGTCCCATTTAGATTATACCAAAGATTATCTGCACTCGATTCTTCCCAATCTAGAAGTATTGTGTTTGTTGTGTAAGTAATATTTTCTGGACTTATCAAATTCAGCGCAGGAGCTGCTAAAACATTAATGCTTAAACTACTAATAGAGCTTGTTGCTTCTCCTGTTAGAATTGTATCTCCAGTTATTGGGTCTGCATTTGTTGGAGATGCAAATATTATCGTTACTAAAATCCCTAAAAAAATCGCCCTCTTTATCATTTGGAGTTAAGTTAAAGCTTCTATTTAAGTTTTGTTAGATTTAGATTTATTTCTTCCTTTTCCTTCTAACGATTTGCCAAATTACTATAATTAGTAGAACTATTGCAGCTAAAATTTTGAAAATATAATTATCTGCCTTAGTTTTTGTTGGAGATTCTGGTTCTGGCTCAAAATAAGTGCTTTCTTCTACAGAGACTATTTCTACCGGGAACTTTGTATTGAACCCTCCGACCAAAGTTACCATCCCTGAATCTCCAGGAGAAATTTGTTTAAATGAAACGTCTATTTCTCTTGTTCCTCCTATTGCTATATCCTCTGGGATGGAGATTTTTATTGGAACTTTCATATTTGTACCAAATGGAACTAAGTATTCTTCCCCATTAACTAGGGTGGCAATGCCTTCTCCATCGCTGGTTAATTCTGCCCTAAAGGTTATATCTTCAGGATTCCCTGCTCTGTTTTGTAACACTAAATCTATAGTCTGGCTTTCTCCAGAGGCTAATTTTAATGGATATCCATCCCAGTAGGGAGTTGAGACTCCTGCTGCAATTACTAGGGAGGTTAATGAAATTAAAATTAAGAGGATTGATGCCCTTTCTAAATTCTTTTTTGATTTTTCCATATTATGTTGTAGCAGTTATTGTCCAATTCGCAACAGCTCCTGCACCAGAATATGCCTGAGAGGAAATTCCCGGATTAATAGCTTTTAGACAGAAGTATATTTCTTCTTGTCCTGAAGATACATCTCCTGCCTGGATTGTATTGTTTCCATTATTTAGATGTGCGGAAGTAATATTTGTAATTGTTGCATTAACTAGTGCTGTTCCTGAACATCCGTCTGCGGTATTTTCTACTGTGAAATTTTCTGCTTCAATAGATTCTGTAGTCGTAGTCTCTCCTTGAAGAGAATATGCGGTAACCTGGATGCTTAAATTAATATCATTTCCAGTATTGTTTATTGTTATTGGGTCATTACTTGAACCTGTGTCAATATCTGATAACTGGACTGAAGACCAATTTAGAGTTGGAGGAGTCATAGTCATTGCGGTTAATAGGTTTACTGTGACTTTTGTAGAGACATTTTGGGCTACAGTTCCAGATTGGTCTGCAATGGAGACATTAATTGTCCAATCTCCATTTCCATCCCAGTAATAAAATGTGAAATTACATCCATAAGTTATGTTGTTTCCTTGTACAAATGCTAAGGGAAGGCAAGAACTATTCACATACCCTAGGTGCGAATTATTTCCTCTTGAATCTTCTCCGGTTTTGTTTACCCAAACAAACGCTGTTGCATTATCTAAATCTGCTGAACCATCTATATCCCCTGCAGTAAAATTAAAGGATACGTTGAAGCCCAACCCCTCTGTAAGAGTCACTGCATCAATATTTGAAACATTCACAATTGTGGGTCCAGAATTTGCTATAGTTATACTTACAGTGGAAGTTCCTGTAGTTGCCCTCCCTGTAATTTTACTAAACCAATCTGTCCAGTCTGCACTTACTGGTTCGGCGATAATCAATATTGAAGTAGTCGCTAAGACCATCATTAAAAATAAAAAACTTCTTCCCCCTATTTTTCCCCTCATCATTATAAGATACATATTCTTTTCTTTTTAAATATTATTGTTTTCCTCTTCTATTTTTTTCTTTGCTCTTGAAGCTATAGTCCATATGTTTCTCTGGTCTTTGTTTAGAAGTTTTCCTATCTCGCTGTATTTCATTTTGTTTTCTCTAAGGTGGTTCACTATAGATTCTAGAATAGTTAGCCTTCTATCTCTGAAGATTGATGTTGGTATTTGTTCTCCCATTTCTTCTAATTCTATCATTTCTAGTTTCTTCTTGCTTGCTTTGTTGTAGGCAGTCCAGATTGTTCTCTGATCTCTGTTTAAATCCCTTGCTATTTCTGCGTAAGTCATATCTAGATTTTCTCTCATGTATTTTGTAATGGATTCTAGGCTTCCAAGTTCGCTTGAGAAGATAGATAGAGGCACTTCTATTCTCTTGACTTCGTCTAATTCTTGTAGTGTTTTCTTCCTTATCTTATATATAATACTTAATTCTGAGATTAGGGTCTTGATTATCCCTGTTTGGTCCAGTCCGTATTCAGCTCCAAGTTCTTCTATTAAATGGTCTATTGCAGAAATTAATCTATCCCTACCATTTTCTTCTGTTTCCTGTTTCTTTAACCTTCCTACTAACAAGTTAATTATTTGTAGATTTGTTAAGTTCTCTTTCTTCTTTATTCCTTCAAGGATTAAGACTACTGCTTTGAATATCTTGTCCTTGGATAAGTCCTTCTTTTTCTTCTTTCTTGTCTTTCTTCTTGCAGCTGCCAATGGGACGAATAATACCTCTATTGTCCAATCAGCTACTGTTCCTGAAGTAGAATAATCCTGCGAGCTTAGTTCTGCTGGAAGTCCTTTCAGGCAGAAATATATTTCTTCTTGTCCTGAAGTGTCATCTCCTGCCTGGAGAGTATTATTCCCACTTTCTAATATTGCAGATGTTACATTTGTTGCAGTTGCGTTTGCTAAAGCTACTCCTGAACATCCGCTGGCAGTATCTTCTACTGTGAAGTTTGCTGCAGGAATGTTTTCTGTTGTTGTAGTCTCACCTTGAAGAGAATATGCTGTAACTTGGATGCTTAAACTCATATCATTACCCGTATTGTTTATTGTTATTGGATGGTTAGTTGATGCTTGGTCTAAATCTCCTGCGTTAAGGGAAGACCAATTCAATGTTGGCGGAGTCATTACCATAGAAGTTAAAAGATTTACCGTGAATTTTTCTGAAACGTTTGAAGCATAAGCTCCTGAATTATCTCGTATAGATGCGTTAATGCTCCAAACTCCATTTCCGTCCCAATAATGCATCCCGATTGAACAAGTATAATTTGCACTGTTTCCAGATACTCCTCCCGTATTTAAACAGGTCGTGTTGGTCCTTGTTGTTTGTCCAGTAAGGTTTACCTCTGCCATTGCAGTTGAATCGTCTAAATCTCCAACTCCATCTGGATCGGTTACGGTAAAATTGAAAGTTATATTGTAAATTCCAGCTTCAATCAAATCCACTGCTGCAACGGCAGTTACATTTTCTATTACAGGGTCACTTGTCGGAATTTCTGCAACATCAATGAATAGTAATGTTGTATTTTCATTTGTTGCGTAGTCGTCAATTGTTATGTTTACAATATAAATTTCTTCTGATAGCGAGGTTATGTTGACGAATGTTCCGTTGGAATAAATTGTGAATCTTGTTGAATCATTTGAAGTGAAAGTGTTGAGTCCAATCCAATCATCTGTTGCGTTAATTGTGTAAGAAACTGATTGGTTTTGGTAAGTTGTTATGTTGTTGAATGGGTTGAATTTTGGAGGTGTTGAGTCTACTGCGATTGTCCAGTTCTTGTCTGCAGCACTTGCGTTGTCTGACCAATTCAAATTTTCCTCCTGATCCTTTATCAAAACAGACCAAGTATAATTTCCGTCACTTGTGAAGTTATATGTTAAATTTACATATTTTGAGAATCCGGTTATATTCTGTTGGTAGGTATAAAGTTCTTCTCCGGTGGTGTAATTCCAGATGTAGAAAGTCTGACTTGCGAGGTCCGTTTTGTCGGTAGAGTTTACTTGAAGTTTTACAGAAAGTGTGTCATTTACAGTATTGTTTGCAGGATAAATTTTGTACCCTTCTGGGCTCGTTACGTCTTCTTGAGGTAATTCGATTACTTGCCAATTAACTGTTGTTTTTCCAGTGGGAGTTGTTTTTCTCAATCTTAATGCCGTTGAATTTGTAATATTTAAGAGAGATTCTTGATTATCATATGCAGTTCCAGTTCCATCATCATGATGGTTCATTAAGACGAAGGAAGAAGAACTATTTATCTCTGTTATTGGGATTACCAATGGATCTGTATTGGTTTTTTCTGTAGTTCCTTTTTGGACATTTGCTTTTGGAATAGAGACTACATACCATACAATAACTCTATCATTTAAAGTGCCTGCATCTAAAAATCTTTGAAAAGCAATTCCTGAAGAATTTGTAAAATTTCCCGAGATCATATTAGAATCTAATCCTGGATCTGTTCCCTCTGCAAGAAGATTAAATACTAAGAAAGATTCTGTGAGATTTACTGCATCTATCTTTGAGATCTTTACTAAGTCTCCGCTTAGAAAGGTTGTATTCCCTTTTTGGACATTTGCCCCTTCGTATTCTATAACTTGCCATTCAGCATAAGCATCACAATCGCTTTCGGTTGCTCCCCTTTTTATTAAAAGTCTAGTACTCGTAGATAGGTTCGCAGTAAAAAACCCGTCATGGTTCCTTGCATTCTGGGTAGCTGCACACCTTCCATAAACAATAACAAAGGCCTCTGTTAAATTTACTTCATCGATAGTTATATTTAGTGCATTTGTTTGATCGGGAAATGCTATTCCTCCTTGTTGAGTTCTTAATTTTGGACTTTCTACTATTTGGTAATTGAAGGATGATGTGACTGCAGTTACTGTGGATCTTTGAAAAGAAATTTGGCTTGCGTTATCAAATTTTGGAGTCCACTGGCGTTGATCTGGTTGGTTCTCACTTGGATTGCTTTGTTGAAAAACCATAAAGGTTCTTGAGAGGTTAACCTCATTGATCGAAATATTCACCTGCTGTGAACTACCTGACCCGGAACCATTCTGAGTAGTAGGATCAATAATATGGTCGAACTCTAAACTTCCGCCGATGATTTGTAAATCGAATGTGTCTTGGGTTCCGTTTAATTCTGTTAGGAAGATTTTATTGTATTGATTCTCTAGGACAGGATTGAATTCTGCAAGAAGCTTTGTTCCATTTACTTCATATACTTCAACTCGTGGGTTTCCTTTTACTATCCTTGGAAAGATTGTAATATCATTTATGGGAGTTAGATTCTTTTCGAAGGTGACTCGAACGAAATGTTTGTTTGGGATTTCTTCTGACCAGTTTCCATCTAAGTGCGAAATATTTTGATAGATGTCCGAGATGAAGATTCTATTTTGGTCAAGGTGTTCTGCACTTATAGCGATTATAATGTCGAAAGTTTGAGTGCTTAAATGAGGGACATTCCATTCTATGTAATCATAGATTCCATTGTTGTTTGTGTCTTTTGCCGAAGATAAGGGAAGGTATGTGTCGTTTTCTACCCAATAGACTTTAATTTTTGAAGGGTTTCTTATCTTCAATTCTTCGCTGATGTTTGTGAATGCTAGAACTTCTTTGTAATGGAGATTCTCCGGACTGTTTATAATTATTCTTTTTCCTCTCTCCGTTTTTTCTGTTAATGCTTCCGGAGCTGGAGTTTCATATTCTATTTCGTATTCGCTTTCAGTGTCGTCGATTTCAATTTCTTGTTCTAATTCTTGGACGACTCTTCCTGTGAAGGCCCTCCTCAGTCTTTTGAAGAATTTCACTAAGAAGAAATCGTCTGCATCTGCAACAAACCTTGTAGAGATTGCTTTTCCAGTTAGTGTGAATTTTGCATCCTCTGTGCTACCTGATTTTTTTACTAAGATGTTTTTTGCTTCTTTTGGGAGTTTTACTTTTACCTTTGAGGGAGTTGTTAGTTGGGCTATCTTTTTCCATTTTACTGGCTGTCCTAAAACCGCTTCAAGTTGGATTGTTGTGATTATTGCTTCTCCTGTTACATTGGTAGTGGTGGTAATATTTGTTTCGTTTAGTTGCTTAGTTTCGTTTGTTGTTTGGTTGGTTGTTGTGGTTGGTTCTTCTGTCGTCGTTGTGCCGGGAATAATTGTTGTCTCGTTGGAAAGAATGTCTGTTTGGTTTGTTTCTTCAGGAGTTGTTTCGTTGGTTGGTTCTTCGGTGGTGGCTGTGTCGTTGGTTGGAGTGATTGGTTCTTCGGTTGTTGTTGGTTCTTCTTCGGTGGTTTCTGTGGTTCCAGAAGTTATTATAGAGCCTCCGATTTCTTCTGTTGGTTCTTCGGTTGTTGGTTCTTCTGTTGGTTCTGGTTCAGGGGTTGGTTCTTCTATAATTGGTTCTTCTGCCGGGGCTTCTGGTTCTGGAGAGGGTTCAGATTCTTCCGTTGGGGCTTCAGGTTCAGTATCTGTGTCCTGGACGCTGAAACCCACGAAAGAAGGTCCGTTGAAAACAACGGACAATGATAAAGTCAATATGAAAATAATAGAAAGTGCGACGACGATAGTCTTGTTTTGAGTGATTTTTGATTGATGTTTTTTTATCTCATTTTTGCAATATGCGATGTAAGAATTATAGTATTTTGCCCATTCTTCAAGGGTTCTTCCATTGATTTCTCGTCGGTATTTAGCTTGATAGTCACTGTATGTAATCTCTTTGTCACTATACCTTTTTTTTAGGTTTTCTGCCCTTTCAATTACCCTTCTTTTGTTCTTTTCTGCTACACGTATTTTACCTTGAAAATCTACAACTATAGCTCTGGCTAATTTTGACTTTATCATTACTTATCCTGTATGTATTTTAGCTTATAAATCTTTACAGATCCCCAAAGAATACTTATTCTGTATGTATAGGGCTAAATTTTGGAAACTGGGTAAAAATTAGGCGTAAGCTTTATATACTCAAATTTCTGAATTTGTTTAGGTTCCATCCAAAACTTAAATGTTTGGATGATGAGAATTTTGTGATTGGTTGGTCACAGATAATGTGCGAAGGTGCTACTTTGCGAATTGTCAGAAAATAGCTACAGGTGTAGTTATTGGAGAAATATAATGACGAACGAAAATGGAATAAGAAGCGGAAGCTTGCAATTTTACCCTCGAGTTAGGGCGAAGAAGGTTATCCCTAGTGTTAACTGGAGGCCAATTTCTCGAAATGGCGCCGGCTTTTTAGGTTTTGTTGGTTACAAGGTTGGGATGGTTTCTGCATTTGTTAAAGATGAAACAGCAGATTCCTTGACTAAGGATAAAAGGATTGTTGTCCCTGCAACTGTGATTGAATGTCCTTCTATGAAAATTTATTCTGTTAGATTTTACAAGGAAGGAAAAATTTTGAAGGATATTGTCGTAACTAATGATAAAGATTTGAAGAAGAAAGTTAAGCTCTCAAAGAAAGTTGGAGATTTAGAAAATGTAGAAGGGGCCGATGATATTCGTGTTCTTCTTTTCTCTGGAGTCAAAAATACTTCTGTGGATAAAAAGAAAGCTGATATGATTGAAATTGGTCTTTCGGGGAGTATTGAAGAAAAGTTTGATTTTATTAAAGAAAGAGTTGGAAAGGAAATCTCTGTCGCTGAAGTTTTTGGAGAAGGCCTTGTGGATGTTAGAGCAGTAACAAAAGGTTTTGGGACTCAAGGACCTGTGAAGAGATTTGGAATTTCCTTGAAATCCCATAAGTCTGAGAAAGGTAGGCGAAGACCTGGCTCTTTGGCACCTTGGCATCCTGCAAGAGTTACTTTCAGAGCACCCCAAGCTGGGCAAACAGGATACCATAATAGAGTTTCTTACAATAGTTTAATCTTAGATGTTGCAAAAATCTCTGAGAAAGATATCAATCCTAAAGGTGGTTTTGAGCATTATGGCGTCGTTAAAAATGATTATTTAGTTTTGAAAGGTTCAATTCCTGGACCAAAGAAAAGAGGAATTGTGATTACTCCTGCTATGCGACCGAGTAAGTATCAGGCTAAAAAGAAACTGGAGGTTTTAGAATTTAGATAAAATGAAAGCGAGATTATTTGACGTTTCGGGGAAGGAAAGGGGTTCTGTTGATTTGCCTAAGAATTTTAGTGTTCGAATTAGGGAAGATATTTTGTCGAAGGTCTTTGAAGCACAGAAAGGAGTTTATGCTCAAGCTTACGGAGCAAAAGAAGGTGCAGGTGCACAATATTCTGCTTCTGGAATCATCAAAAAGAAGCGGCATGATTGGAAGGCGTCCTATGGTAAGGGAATTTCAAGAGTTCCTCGAAAAGTTATGTCTCGACATGGTGCAAGTTTCAATTGGATTGGTGCGACAGTTTCCAGTACTCGTGGAGGTAGACGACCTCATGCTCCTCGAAGTGAGAAAAACCCATTCAAGAAGATCAATAAGAAGGAACTTTTAATTGCTTTTAATTCTGCAATTGCTGGAACTATCGATGCTAAATCTCTTGAAAAGAAATATGGACAGAAAATTGAATCTGGGTTTGTTTTCAATGATAAGATTTTAGATGTTAAAACTAAAGAATTTATCTTCGCTATGAAAAAAGTTTTTGGGGATTCGTTTGATAAAGTTTTGAAGAGGAAGTCTATTCGAGCTGGAATTGGAAAAATGAGGGGTAGAAAATATAAATCTAATGCAGGATTGTTATTTGTGATTTCAAATGAAGAGAAAATGAAGAGGAAGGGAATTGAGGTGGTTACAGTGAATGATTTGAAAGTTAAAGATTTATCTCCGAATGGAGAGCCTGGGAGAGTTGTTTGTTATACTGAAAAAGCAATTAAAGAAATTGGAGAGAAGTTCAAATAAAATGGCTGGAACAATTATTTTGGAGAAAGTTAAATCAAGTGAAAAGATAGTTAGACAAATTGAAATTGATAATGTTCTTGTTTTTATAGTAGATAGAGCGGTGACTAAACAGGATGTTAAAGGGGAAGTTGAAGAGTTATTTGATGTTAAAGTTGAGAAGGTTAGGACGCATACTATGAAAAATAAAAAGATGGCTTATGTTAAATTAAAGGCTGAATATCCTGCAGGAGATTTGGCAACTAAACTAGGATTAATCTAAAATGGGAAAAAGAATTATTCAACAGCGAAGAGGACGTGGAGGGCATACTTACAAGGTTCGGAACAAGGCTTCCGAAGTTAGGCCCGGCTATGCTTCTGATTTGGAAGGAGAATGGGAAGTTATCAAATTGGTTTCATCTGTAGGGCATAGTGCCCCTATTGCAAAATTGATGAATAAAGAAGGAAAGATATTTTACAACTTTGCTGTAAACCTCCTTTATGTTGGACAGAAAATTAATTTTGGAGGAAATAAATCTGGGGATATTTCTCGAATCGGAGATTTAAAAAATGGAACGGAAATTTTCAATATTGAAAATCACCAGAAAGACGGTGGGAAGTTTGTTAGAACTAGTGGAAATGCTGCAACAATAATTAGTAAGGAAAAGGAAGTTGTTAGGGTCATGATGCCTTCAAAGAGAGAAAAGAAATTTAATTCAAATTGTAGGGCTACTATTGGTAGGGTTGCTGGGGATGGACGAAAAGATAAGCCGATATTGAAGGCAGGTAAAAAATTCTTTATTATGAAATCTAAATCTAAACTTTGGCCAAGGACTTCTGCAGTTGCGATGAATGCGATTGACCATCCATTTGGTAGTGGTCGAGGTAAAAGAATTAAAAGTAAGATTGCTAAACGAAATGCAGCTCCAGGTAAGAAAGTTGGTTTGATTAGACCTAAAAGAACAGGGAGGAAGAAAAGATAATAAAAAATGGCAGATATATTAGAAAAGAAAAGTAAGGAAAAATTCTATAGAGGGAAGAATGTAGAAGAATTGAAGAAAGTAGATACACGAGAATTTGCTAAACTTGTTAAGGCTCGATCTAGAAGAACTCTTTTGAGAAATTATGATGTTATTGAGCAATTTATTAAGAGATGTGAAATGAAAGATTCGAAAAATAAGCCCATTAAGACTCATGATAGGGCCCTTGTGATTGTTCCTAAATTGATTGGAAAAACTATCGGAGTTTATAACGGAAAAGAGTATATTAAAGTTGAAATTACTCATGAAATGTTAGGTCATCGGCTTGGAGAATTTTCAATGACTAGGAAGATAGCAAAACACACTTCTATGGGTGTAGGGGCAACTAAATCCAGTATGGCTCAGAAGAAATAAAATGGCGGAAAAGAAAATGGATGAAAAAATGAAAAAAGTTGAAAAGGAAACTAAGAGTGTACCTCCAAAGACGAAGGAAAAAGAATCTATGGAAAATAAAAATGGAGAAAAGGTTGAATCTGCTCCAAAGTTAGAGAAGAAGGTAGCTCCTAAAAAGAAAGATGTTGCTATTGCTAATGGGCATTCTCTCAGAATTTCTCCGAAGCATGCGATTGCAATTTGCAAGGTTATTAAGGGTAAATCTCCCGAGGCTGCGATCAAGAGATTGGAAGATGTTGTCAAGGAAAAGCGTGCGATTCCAATGGCAGGATTAGAAGTTGCGCATCAAAAAGGTAAGGGCCTTGCTGGAGCGAAATTTCCTAGAAATGCTTGTGTTGCTATCATCGAAGTTATAAAACAAGCTAAGGCAAATGCGGTTGTGAATGGTGTTGAAAATCCTGTAATTTTTATTGCTAAACCAAATAGGGCTGCTGCACCTTTTAGAAGGGGTGGGCGGAAAGGGAAGAGAACTCATGTTTATATAGAACTAAGAGAAAGGTCTAAATCTAAGGGGGCAAAGAAATAATATGGAAGAGAAAAGATTTGTTGGAGTTAGAAAGGAAGAATATAATATTAAACAATTTGTAAAACGAATGTTTGGTAAAGGTAAGGTTTCCAAGGTTCGAATAGAGTATACTCCTGTGGGTGAAAAGATTATTGTTTCTACTCATAAGCCTGGATGGATTATTGGTAAGAAAGGAGAAAAAATTTCTGAGCTAACCGAAGTTTTGAAGAAGAAATTCAAAATGGAGAACCCTCATGTAGATATTGAAGAAATTACTCATCCAGAATTTGATGCTCAGTTGGTTGCAGATGATATTGCCTTAACTTTAGAGCGATTTGGTGCTATGAAATATAAAGCTTCTAGCTATCGGGCCCTTGGACGAATTAAAAACTCTGGTGCTCTTGGAGCAGAACTTAGGCTTTCTGGAAAGCTTCCAAGTGATAGGGCTAGAAGTTGGAGATTTGCATTTGGCTATCTAAAGAAAACTGGAGATGCTGCTAATGTAGTGGACAGAGCTGAATCTCTTGCAGAGACTAAACAAGGTGTTGTTGGGATAAAGGTTGCTATTTTGGCTCCTGGAGTAAAAGTTCATGACCAGATTACAATTGATGATGCTTTTATGGAAGAAATTAAAAATAATGTTTCTTTCGAAGAGGAAACTACTCTAAAGGAAATTAAAAAGGTTGTCAAAAATAAGAAGGCTGTTAAGAAGAAGAGTAAAAAAATAGTGAAGGAGGAATCTAAGTAATATGGCAGAAGATAATATGAAGAAAATTAAGAATTTGAAAATTGAACTTTTGAAGCAACCTCAGAAAAGGAAAAATATTAAAAGGGAAATTGCGCGATTATTGACACTGGAAGGTTCTTCTGAAAAGAAAAATAAGACTGAAAATAAATCTGGAGTCTCACCACGTGGTGTATCCAAAAAGACAGGAGGCAATAAATAAAGTGGATATCTGTCCGAAATGTGGTTTGCCTGTCCCTGCGTGTGTTTGTGGCGAGATTGCTAAAACTCTGCAAAAAATAGACGTTAAGACTGAGAAAAGGCGATTCGGAAAATTATCTACAATGATTAGTGGATTTGATGACGGTGTGGACATTAAAGATATCGCAAAAAAGCTCAAGGCAAAAAGGGCTTGCGGCGGAACTGTTAAAAACAATGTCATTGAACTTCAAGGAAATCACAAAGGTCACCTCAAGGAAATTCTGGTCTCGATGGGTTTCAGTGCAGATCAAATAAACGAATAAAATGGTAGAAAAGAAAAAAACAAAGAAAAATGCTTCATCCAAAGATGTGCCTCGCAAAGGGGCAAAGGCAGAAAAGATAGATTGCAAAGATAGACTTTGTCCTATCCATGGTATTAAGAAACTTAAGTTGAGAGGCCGGACATTTGAAGGCGAGGTTGTCAAGAAGCTTTCCGGAAGAGTTTCAATTCAGTTTGAGAGAATGATTAGGCTTGCAAAGTATGAAAGGTATGAGAAGCGTAAGACAAAATTGCATGCGAGATTGCCAGATTGTATGAAAGATGATGTTCATATCGGAGACAGAATTCAGATTGTGGAAACTAGGCCCATTAGTAAGACAATCCACTTTGTTGTTTCAAAATTAATAAAATCCGTTGGCGAGGTTTCAAAATGAAGGCTGTAAGTGCTAGTCCAACACGAGGATTGAATATTGGAAGCCTTATGGAAGCTTGTGATAATAGTGGTGCGAGAATAGTTAGACTAGTTTCTATTAAACAAGGTAAGACCACTCGGGGAAGACAAGGTTATGCGAAAGTTGCGGATAAGGTTAAGATTTCTGTTAGAAAGGGAGATCCTAAAATGAAGGGAGAAGTTTTCGATGCAATTATTGTTAGGCAAAAGAAACCTTGGAGAAGGAATAGTGGGGAGAGGGTTTGTTTTACAGACAATGCAGTTGCTCTTTTGAAAGATGAGAAGGGGAATCCAAAAGGAACTCAGATTAAAGGTCCTGTGGCAAGAGAAGTTCAGGAAAGATGGAAGGAGGTTGCCAAATTAGCAAAGGTAATTTATTAGGATGAAATCAGAATTTAGTAAATCGTGGAATTCGAGTCGTCAGCCTCGAAAGCAAGTTAAGTTTAGAGCTAATGCTCCACACCATATTAAGAGAAAATTGATGAGCGCTACACTGGATAAGCCCCTTAGAGAAAAACATGGAATACGGAATATTGAAGTTCGAAAAGGAGATGAAGTTAAAATTATGAGGGGTAAGTTTGTGAAGAAACAAGGAAAGGTCCATATTGTTGATGTTAAAAACTCTCGAATTCAGGTGGAAGGTATTCAAAGGTCTAAGAAAGGTGGAGAAAAATTGGAGACATGGTTCCATCCTTCCAATGTGAAAATTATATTGTTGGACGATTCAGATAATAGAAGGATGAAAAGATTAAAGTCTAGTGCAAAGACTTCTGAAAAGATAGATTCAAAAAAGGAAACTAAAACTAAGACTGTTCCAAAAGCAGGCAAAGGAAAAAAGTAAGATGCATATAAAGAAAAGTAAAATGTCAAAGACGTGGCCAGTTCCACGAAAAGGAAAGGGAAAGAGATTTATAGCTGTGCCAAGCCACTCTGCAAATAAAGGTATCTCTGTTCTATTTGTTCTTAGAGACTTATTGGGCATTGTTAGAACAAGAAAGGAAGCAAGGCATATGGCCCTTGAAGGATTAGTAAAAGTTAATAATCAAATCCGGAAGGATGAGAATTTCCCTGTACAAGTTTTTGATACTATTAATTTGGATAAGGCTAAGTTGAATTATAGATTGGAAATTGTAAATAAGAAATTTAGTCTTAAGAAAATTTCTGCGAAGGAAGCTGAGACAAAGGTGGTTAAAATTTCTGGAAAAACAATTATGGGAAAAAATTTGGTTCAGATGAATTTAGAAGATGGAAGAAACATTCTTACCAAAGATAAATTCTCTGTTGGAGATTCTATTGTCTTGGATACTGTTAAAGGAGGCATCAAAAAAGTTCTTCCGTTAAAGGAAGGGGCAAATATTGAAATTATTTCTGGAAAGCATGCAGGAGAAAAGGGTAAGTTGAAAGGTTTTGAAGGATTATCTAGGGGAAAGAATTATGTTATTGAATTAAATGGTAGTGAAGTAAGGTTGCCTTACAAAACTATATTGGTCATCGAATAATGGAACAGACTAGTGTTATTAAAACTGAAAAAGGAAATTCAATGAAAGATTTTAAACTTGAGAGAATCGTACTTAATATTGGGGGAACTGGAGAGAAACTTGATAAGGGAGTTATCTTGCTTGAGAAGCTCAGTGGAAAGAAGGCTGTTAAAGTTAGGGCTACAAAGAGAATCCCCACATGGCAAGTTCGACCAGGTTTAGAAGTTGGGACAAAAGTTACTCTTCGAGGAGTTGAAGCCTTGAATATGCTTAAGAAACTGCTTCCTGCGATTGATAATACTTTGAAAGAGAAACAAATCCAAGATAATTTCTTTTCTTTTGGGATCCATGAGTATATTGAAATTCCGGGGATGGAGTATATTAGGGAAGTTGGAATTATGGGATTTGAAATTACTGTTGTATTTTCTCGAGCGGGAAAATCTGTGGAAAAGAAAAAGGTTAAAAGGGGAAAATCTCGAAGATTAACAGTATCTCGTGAAGAAATCGAGAATTATCTTATAAATAAATTTGGGACAACAATTCTGCGAAAGCAGAAGAAGGAAGAATAAAATGACGGCAAGTGACTGGAGAAAAATAACAAGGCAATTGAGGAGCAAACCAGCTATCTTGAAAAAATTCCTTAAGCATAATAAACCTAAGCCGAGGAAATTCGGAGTTGCTGCCCAAAAATGTGAGGTTTGTGGAAGACACGGAGCACACATTTCATCTTATAATCTAAATTTATGCCGACACTGTTTCAGAGAGTTGGCTGTTGAGCTTGGGTTCAAAAAATATAGTTAGGAGTTAAAATGGGACAAGATATAGTAGCAGACGGATTAAACCAAATAATGAATGCGAAGCGAGTTGAGAAAGAGGAGCTTGTGATTAGTAGATACTCTAAAGTTTTATTGAATCTGTTTAAGTTGATGAAGGATAATGGCCATATTGATTATGAAGTTAATGAAGAAGATTTGACAGTTAAGGTTAAGATTCTTAAATTGAACGAGTGCCGAGCAGTTAAACCGAGATATTCTGTTGGTGTTGATGGAGTCGATAGATATTTGAGAAGGTTCTTGCCTTCGAGAAACTTTGGAAGTTTGATTATCTCTACAAATAAAGGATTATTGAGCCATAAAGAAGCAATCAAAGAAAATGTTGGAGGAAGCTTAATCGCTTATTTCTATTAAAATGAATCGCGATCTTGAGAGAATTATTGAAGTTCCTGAAGGAATTGAAGTTAGTCTTAGTCCTAATGAGGCTACTGTAACCGTTAAGGGGAATGGGAATGAGATTTCTAAGGACTTTAATTTCCATAAGATTTCTATGAAGGTTGAGGGAGACAAGGTCACTCTTTCTTCAAAGAAGGCTACTCGAAGAGAATCTAAGATGATTGGGACTATTTGGGCGCATATAAATAATATGATTAAAGGTGTTGGAGAAGAGTTTGTTTACAAGATGGAAGTTTGCAATGTTCACTTTCCTATGAATGTAAAACTTGAAGGAGATAAGGTCGTTATCAAGTCGTTCTTGGGAGAAACAACTGAAAGATTTGCTAAGGTTCTTGAGGGTGTTAAGGTAGATATTAAGGGTAGTGAGATTACGGTTAGTTCTTCGAATATTGAAGCGGCTGGACAGACTGCTGCGAACCTTGAGAAAGCGACGAGACTTACTGGGAGAGATAGGCGAATTTTCCAGGACGGAATTTTTATTACAAATAAATGTGGGAGAGAAATTTAATGGCAGATACGGAGAAGAAGATTGAAAAGAGAAGTAAGCCGAAGTTCTTGAGGAATGATTGGCACAAGAAAATTAAGCTTGGAAGTACTGTGAAGAGGAATCGGAAATGGAGAGGAGCTAAGGGGCGACATAATAAACTTAGACTAAATAGGAAAGGGCATACTCAGAGGCCAAAGGTTGGATGGGGTTCTTCAAATGAAATTAAGAATAAAGTTGAGGGTCTTGAAGTTATAAGGGTTGAGAATTTGAAGGATTTGGAGAATGTTGGAAAAGGTGTAGGGATTATGATTGGAAGAATTGGAAAGAAAAAGCGAGAAGAGATTATTGTTAAGGCTAAGGAAAAGAAGATTAAAATTTTGAATCGATATAAGGAGGCATTGAAGTAAAATGCAATTAGCAAAGAAGAAGGAATTGGCGGCTAAGGTTTTGGGAGTTGGGAAGAGAAGGATTGTTTTTAACGAGGTGCATTTGCCCGAGATAAAAGAAGCGATTACTAGGCAAGATATTTTAGATTTGAATAAATCTGGAGCTATTCAAATTAGAGAAGTTAGTGGAAGGAAGAAGATTGTCCGAAGGAAACATAGAAGAAGAACCGGGAAGATTAAGATGAAGGTTAATAATAGAAAGCAGGAATATGTGATTATTACTCGAAAACTTCGAAAATTTGTTCGAGGTCTTGTTCGAATAGGTGTGGTGGATAAGGAGAAGAATAGGGAGATTAGAAAGATGATTCGTGCTCGAAGATTCAAAAGTAAAAGACATTTAAAGGAGAGTTTGGAGACATTATAATATGGGACTTAGAACATTGAAACGAAGGAGAAGGGAAAACAGGACAGATTACAAGTTGAGAAAAGGTTTGTTGAAATCTGGAATTCCGAGGATTGCAGTTAGACGAACGAATAAATACTTTATTGTTCAAGCAATTGAGAGCCATGAGGCACAGGATAAAGTTCTTGCGACAGTTACTTCCAAAGATTTATTGAAGAAGGGTTGGGATTCAAAGGCCGGCGGAAGTTTAAAATCTATTCCTGCAGGATATTTGACTGGAATGTTACTTGGGAAGAAATTAGGCTCTGGCCGTTATATTATAGATTTGGGAATGGCGAGGTCTCTTGCTGGTTCTCGAGTTTTTGCAGTGGTTAAGGGATTGATTGATGGCGGATTAGAAATTTCTGCTGATGAAAAAGTCTTCCCAACAGAAGAAAGATTGACTGGAGAACATTTAAAACCTGAAGTGAAGGACATGATTAGTAAAGTAAGGGGGAAATTATAATGGCTGGCAATGAAAAAGTTGAAATGAAAGTTAAACCAGAGGCTCTCGACGGGGCACAGTTGAAAGAAATGACAGAAGTAGTTGAAGCTAAGGAAAAAGTTGAAGAGGCTAAGGTTTCTACAGAGGCAGATAAGAATTTTAAAAGGGTTGAGGGAAGAGGAGAGTATAAGCGAGAGAGTAGAGAAGAAAGATTCGCTCGTGAAGAAAAGGAGAAGCTTGATAGATGGGTTCCAAAGACTCAACTGGGAAAAGACGTTCTATCTGGAAAGATTAAGAACCTTGACGAGATTTTTGAGAGAGGGCAAAAGATAATGGAGCCAGAAATTGTGGATATTTTAATCCCTCATTTAATGAAAGACACTTTGTTTATTGGTCAGGCAAAGGGTAAGTTCGGAGGAGGAAAACGAAGGGCATTTAGACAAACTCAGAAGAAAACTAAGGAAGGAAATGTTTTGACCTTTGGTGTCATGGCTGTTGTTGGAGATGGTAATGGTCATGTTGGAATAGGGTATGGTCGGGCTGCTGAAACTCTTCCAGCTAAGGAAAAGGCTACTCGGAAGGCTAAGCTCAATATTGTTAAGGTTAATAGAGGTTGTGCTAGTTATGATTGTTCTTGTGAAGAGCATCACAGCATTCCTATGGCAACTTCGGGGAAATGTTCTTCTGTAAGTGTTGGGCTTATACCTGCACCTCAAGGAACTGGGTTGGTTATAGGAGATGAAATGAAGAAAATTTTGAAGGCAGCTGGAATTAAAGATGTTTATAGTAAATGTTCTGGAAAGGTTAAGACTACATTTAATACTGCGAAGGCATGTATGGAAGCTTTGAATAAATTGGGAGAAATTAGATTATGAGTAACGAAGTGGCTTCACCAATAGGGAAAGAATCAAAGAAGACGCAAGGGAATCGGAAGATATTAGTGGTTCGAATTGCAGGGCAAGTTAAGAATAAGATTAAGGATAATGAGACTTTGAAGCGATTGAAGTTGGAGAAGAAGTTTACCTCTACTTTAGTTGAAGAGACTGACGCTATTCGGATGGGAATGGTTAGGGCTGTTTCGCATATGGTTGCTTTCGGTTCAGTAACTGAAGAATTTATTAAAGAACTTAAAAAGAAACGAGCTGGAACGACTGAGAATATATTTCACTTGCACCCCCCTGTTGGAGGATTTAAGAAGAGTTCTAAAGTTGCAGCACCGAAGGGAATCTTAGGAAAGCATGAAGATATTTCTAAATTGGCTGGAAGGATGTTGTAAGATGGTTAAGGTACACAAAAGAACAAAGAATAGCAGAATTCGTGGAGCTCGGACTGTTGGATGGGGATTTAGGCAGAAGCATAAGGGTCATGGAAATAAAGGTGGTTTTGGAAAGGCGGGAACAGGTAAGAAGGCCGACCATAAGAAGCAGACAGCCTTGGAGAATGACCCAAAGAAGAGATATTTTGGAAAACAGGGTGGGACCTCTCGAGGAACTGCAATAAAGAAATATGAAAAGATTAATCTGTTTGCAATAAAGGATAATTTCTTTAAGAAAGATGGAGAAAAGCTTGATTTTTCAAAGCATAAGATTCTTGGAGAAGGCGAGGGATTCAAGGCAGAGATAACTGCCAAGGCTGCGACTAAAGGAGCTATTGAAAAGATGGCGAAGGCTGGAGGTTTGATTGTTTTGGTTGGTGCTGGGAAGAAGGATGTTAAGCAGTGGGCAGGTAAGAAAGTTGAGGCTGTGAAAGAGGGTGAAGTGAAGAAAGAGAGTGATGCTGGTGAAGTGAAGATTGAAG
>CAYMMZ010000002.1:19921-33418 GCA_964391715.1 Candidatus Woesearchaeota archaeon
AACTTTATAAAACGAATCGCTCTTCATAAAACATGGCGTTAAGAGACTTATTGAAAAATTTGCCGGAGGTTAGAGGGCCAACGGAGAAGAAGGTTGGGTTCAACATTAAGCTTAAGTGGACGCTTGTGATTTTTGTTGCTTATTTTATTCTTTATCATATTCCGCTTTTTGGAATTAGTGAGAGTAGTCTTTCTCGTTTTGAATATTTGGCTATTCTTTTGGGGACTAGTTTTGGTTCTATTATTTCTCTTGGTATTGGTCCAATTGTGATGTCTTCTATTATTTTGCAGTTGCTCCAAGGTGCACAGATTTTGAATATTGATACTAATACTGAAGAGGGGAAGAAATTTTTCCAAGGGATGCAGAAACTTCTAGCATTCGCGTTTGTTCTGTTCGAGGCGATGGTTTATGTTCTGATGAAAGGTATTGCTGCGGAGCCTGGATTTACGGGGCTGGTGATATTTCAATTATGTCTTGGTGGAATTTTGATTATTTTTATGGATGAAGTTATTCAAAAATGGGGTTTTGGTAGTGGAGTATCTCTGTTTATTGCTGGAGGTATTGGTCTTCAATTATTTACTCAACTATTTAGGTTTCTTGGACCTACCGGAGTTCTTGATTGGAAGAGTGGTCTTGTAGCAGCATTTTTTGTTGCTATCTCTCAAGGAGACGGGGCTGGAGCTGGGAGAGCGATTTTTCCAATTATTGTTACTGCAATTTTATTTTTAATAGTGGTTTTTGCTCAGAGTTTAAAGGTCGAAATTCCTTTAGCTTTTGATAGGGTTCGAGGACATTCAGTTAAGTGGCCTCTTCAATTTTTCTATGCAGGAGTTATCCCTGTAATTTTAGTCTCTGCCCTTGTTGCTAACTTGCAATTATTTGGTTCTATGATTGAGAACTGGATTGGCCACGCGACATTCCTCGGAGGATTTTCAAATGGGACTGCAATTTCTGGACTTGCTTTCTGGCTTTCTAGTCCTTCTCATTTGGTTGATGCAATAATTACTAAGAGTGTGGGATTATTCTATGTGCTTCAAGCCTTTTCTCATGTATTATTCTATGCTTTATTCTCTATACTTTTCTCATTTTTTTGGGTTCAAACATCTGGAATGGATGCTAGAAGTCAAGCAAAAAAGATTGGAGATTCTGGAATGAGCATGCCAGGATTTAGAAAAGATGAAAGAGTTTTGGAGTCTATCTTGAAAAGATATGTAGGACCTTTGACTATTATGGGTGGTGCTGCAATCGGGATTTTGGCGTCTGTGGCAAACTTACTTGGTGCCTTGGTTGGAGGAACTGCGATTCTTTTAGCTATTATGGTTCTTTATCAATTATATCAAAATATTGCCCAGCAACATGCAGTGGATATGAATCCTGCTTTGAAGGGCTTCTTTGGAGTTTAAATGGGACTAGTAGATATGATAAATGCTAATCCGAAGATGTCTTTATTTGTTATTTCTTTGATTGTTACTTTTTTTTCTACACTCGCACACAAATGGCTTACTAACCAGGAGCATTTGAAAAGTTTGAAATCTCGGCAAAAAGAACTTCAAAAAGAACTTAAAGGTTGCAAGGACCCTAATTTATTGAAGGAGTTGAATAGAGAGCTTATGCAATTGACAGGAGTTATGTTTAAATCTTCAATGAAGCCCATGTTTGTGACAATTATTCCTTTCCTGTTATTATTTACATGGCTTAGGGGGGTATATCCTCCTTTGATTGGCTCTAGTTGGATTTGGTATTATATTGGATTTGGTATTCTTACTAGTGGGATTGTTAGAAAAGTTTTGAAAGTTGCTTAATTTAATTTTTCTTCGTCTTCACTTTCTTGACAAACTGCTTCGGTGTAAGAATCCCAATTTCGGAGATAATACCTGTTAGGAATTTATAATTTGTTTTATCGAAGGCAGGGTTTTTTACTTCTATGTTTTTGTTTTTTGTTTTCCAAACTTCTTTTGCAGGGCGTTTTTCAATTTTTAATTTGTTTGTAAATTTTGTTGATACTCCGCAAGAATACCTTGGAATCTTGTGAAGTTTTGCTAATCTAGATAGTGTGCTTGTCCCAAGTTTATTCGCAACTGCATTTTTTGTGTAAGCGTCTGCTCCAAAGAGAAAAATATCACATTTTTTTAAAGCGTGTTCTGCTGCTAAATCTGGAGAGATTATTACTTTTATTCTTGATTTTGCTAAGTCTTTTGCAGTTAGATGTCCTTGCAATATTGGTTCCACTTCAGTTGTATAAACTACAAAATCTTTTTTTCTTTTTTTCTTTGCGTATTTTAAAATGTCCATTACAGTCGAGGAATGGCAATGCACGTAGACATTCATATCTTTTCTAATTAATGAAGCCCCTTTTTTAGTGATTGCTTCATGGGATTTTTTTAATTTTTTTAGAAATTTTTCTGCATCCTTTTTTTGATTTTTTGATTTTAAGAGTAATTTTATTGCATTTTGCATAAGGGGTTCAGTTGGTCTTGTGGAGATAATTTTTTTTGCTCCCTGCTTTGTCGGGTTAATAAGAAATGCTTTGATTCCTGCTTTTGCGACATTCTCAGCACCTTGAACTTTTATAGATTTTATATCTTGAAGGATTTTTTCAAACCTTTTATTTGGTTTTTTCACCTTTTTTTTCATGGTATAATAAAATTTTTTGTGTATAAATAACTTCGGTTTGAGAAGATTTAAAAAAGATGGGGCTTTAAGAGGTTCATGAAGGTGGTCTTATGAATAGGATTTTGTTGTGTCGAAGAGAAATCCGTTTAGATAATGAATTAGAGAGGTGTAACTATGATTGAGATTCTAAAGATTCAGAGAAAACTTAGTTCGTGGGACATTTCTCTCCGGAGGAAAGAATGATAGAAATGTTAATGAAGCCAAAAAAGGCAGAGAGACGCCCTTGGGAATTGTTCTTTATTGGATTATTTTATTCTAGCGTTTCTTTGTTATTGGTATCTTTTGTTTTTGGGAAAGATTCTATCTTAAAGGAAGGTTTAGGGCTTTTAGTTGTTACATTTACAGTTATTTGCTGTATGCCTTTTATGTATTATATAATTAAGTTAGAGGAAGGAAAAGATGTTGAAATCAGCGATGAGGGTGTTTTAATCAAAGAACATTCCAAGGCAATTCATGCCCTTATTTGGTTATTTATTGGGTTAATCATAGGGTTTTCTTTTTGGTATGTTATGATTCCTGAACAGGCTGGTCAGAATTTTAATTTCCAAATAAAGACTTTCTGTGCGATTAATAGTCCTTCTAATTATGATTATTGCTTAAATAGTCATGGAATCCCTGCAGGGACAGGAGCAGTTACTGGAGCAAATGCAGTTCTTGGAATTTTTGCGAATAATATTTATGTTTTGATTTTTACAATTTTATTTTCTCTTGCTTTTGGAGCGGGAGCGATTTTTATTTTGGTTTGGAACGCTACAGTTATAGCCGCAGCGATAGGGATTTTTGCTAAACAAAAAGTTGCGAGCATACCTCCGGGGTTATTCAGGTATATGGTTCATGGTGTTCCAGAAATTGGAGCTTACTTTGTAGGAGCTTTGGCTGGAGGAATTATTTCTGTTGCAATTATTCGAAAAGATTTGCGTAACGGAAAGGAATGGGGGATTTTGCAAGATTCTCTTATTTTAGTTATCATCGCTATTGTAATCTTATTTATTGCTGCACTTATGGAAGTTTATTTTACTCCTTTGCTATTTAGATAAATCTCCTGAAAGAATTGGAAAGGCTTTTAAGGGCTAGATTGTAATGGAAATTATGAATTATTTGCTGTTAGTTTCCCTCGTAGTCAGCTTTCTTTTAGTTGTGCAATTTTTGCCATTATGGATCCGTAAATGTAGGAATATGGGTCTTGTGTGGGAAGATATGAATAAATTTAATCATCCAAAAAATGTCGCTTCTTCTGGAGGAGTTGTAGTAATTATGGCGTTTATCCTATCTGTTTTTGTTTATGTTGCGTTTAAGACTTTTGCTTTTGGAGGCTCTTCAAAAACTTTGGAGATTTTTTCACTTATTAGTGTAGTGTTGATGCTTGGAATTGTAGGGTTAGTGGATGATTTACTCGGATGGAAAAATGGGGGACTTTCAAGTCAATTTAGAACCCTTATGGCATTTGTTGCTTCTATCCCTCTCGTAGTTATCAATGCGGGAATGCATTCGATGGATTTCCCTTTTCTTGGGGTAGTGGACTTTGGGATACTTTATCCTTTGATTTTGATACCTATTGGAATTGCAGGGGCGACTACAACTTATAATTTTTTGGCGGGATTTAATGGGCTTGAAGCAGGACAAGGAGTTCTTATTTTATCTTTTTTATCTTTTGTTGCATATGCTACTGGTTCTCCTTGGTTAGCTATTGTAGGCCTTTGCATGGTTGCTGCACTTCTTGGATTCTACCTCTTTAACAAAGTTCCTGCTAAAGTCTTTCCTGGAGACATAATGACTTATTCTATAGGGGCTTTAATCGCCGGTATGTCTATCCTTGGAAACTTTGAGAAGATTGCAGTAGTAGTCTTTATCCCATATATAATTGAATTTTTCCTAAAACTGAGAGGAGGATTAAAAAAACAATCTTTTGGGATTCCAGATAAGAAAGGTCACCTGAAGATGCCTTATAAAAAAATTTATGGATTAGAACATCTGGCGATTTTTGTATTAAATAAATTTGGGCATGCTACTGAAAAGAAAGTAGTTTATTTAATCCATGCCCTCCAGATATTATTTATCCTCTTCGCTTTCCTTCTGCTTATTTAACGAGGATAATGTTTTTAAATAGGAGAGGGCATAATTTTCTATGAATCATAAAGAAATTTTTGGGATACTGAAAGACAGGAAAGTTCAATGGGCACTTACATTGATTATTTTATCTATAGTTATTTTTTGGAGCTCTAGTATCCGTTTATCTAATCTTGATAATTTAACTGATGCAACTACTGGAGAGAAAATTCCTCTTGCTTTAGACCCTTTTTATTTCCTTAGAATTTCCGAGACCCTTTTAGAGAATGGTGGAGAATTGCCCGATGTGGATTCTATGAGGTATCCTTCAGCTTCTGTGGATTTTTCTAATGAAATAATGCCGAGAATTGTTGTTTGGATGTATCAACTTGGAGGAGCTTTTGGCTCGGAAGAAGGTCTTGGTTATTTTAATGTAATCTCTCCAGTCATCTTTTTTATTTTTGGAATTCTCTTCTTTTTCTTCCTAATATTTGTGTTGACTAAATCTCGGACAATTGCCTTAATTAGTAGTATTTTTCTCTCTTTTATTCCAACATATCTTTATAGGACCATGGCAGGATTTTCTGACCATGAATCTATTGGGATGGCTGCATTTTTCCTGGCTCTTCTTTTCTATTCTATTTCTATGAATATTTTATTTGAGAGAGGCTACTTCAAGAAAAAATTCTCTCCATGGATGGGTCTTGCCCTTGGACTTTTAGTCGGATTCTTATCTGCCTTTAGTATCGCTAGTTGGGGGGGAGGTGCAAGATTCTTATTTATGATAATCCCTTTGAGCTTTTTTACTACTTGGCTTATTAAGCTTCGACGTGTAGAAGATGTCTCTCATAAAAACTACCTTTCTGGAGGTTATCTTTTCTATTTATCTTGGTTTATTTCAAGTATTTTATTTAGCCTTCCATATGGCTATGAACTTAGTTCTATAATTGGAAAATATTTTTTGAGTTCTAGTGGGATAATTACTAGCTTTGTACTTATGTTTTTAACAGTTGATTTTGTTTTTTTGAGATTCTCTGGAGAGAAGATTAAATCAAAATTGAAATCTATTAAATCCCGACTTTTTGCAAATGTTATTGTATCTATCCTCCTTGGATTGATTTTTGTTTCTTTTATTAAAGGGAACCCTTTAGGTTTAATATCTGATGTTATCTCAAGTCTCTTGCATCCCTTCGGGACAGGAAGAGTTGGTTTGACGGTTGCCGAGAATAAACAACCCTATCTTACAGACTGGGCTTCACAGACTGGAAAAAACTTTTTCTGGATGTTTTTTGCAGGTATGGTTATTTTGGGAAATGAGATTAGTAAGAGAATTTCTAAAAAAAGAATTCTATTTTTTGTATCTTGGATAATCCTCATTGGAGGGATTCTTTTTAGCAGAATCTCCTCTTCTTCAATTCTTAATGGAACTAATTTTCTAAGCCAGGCAGTATATTTTTTGAGTGTTTTATTCTTCTTTGTGAGTGTTGTTAGAATTTATTTTTCTGAAGACTCTAATGTAAAGATTAGCTCCAATCTAATCGTTATAGCTTCATGGTTATTCATAATGATTATTGCGGGGAGGAGTGCTATTCGTTTATTCTTTGCCTTGACTCCTTTTGTTTGCTTTATGGCAGGCCTTGCGATTGTGAAATTATTTCAATATAGCCGTGAGACTCACCGGAGTGGAGATAATACTATCTCTTATATAACTGGAGGGATGTTTTTAGTTTCACTTATACTCTCCCTTATGATGATTTTTAGTTTATCTAGTTTTGTTGAAACTTCTACATCCCAAGCATCTTCTACAGGCCCATCAGCACACTACCAATGGCAAGGGGCTATGAATTGGGTTAGAGATTCTACTCCAGAAAATAGTATTTTTATACACTGGTGGGATTATGGTTATTGGGTTCAATCCCTTGGAAAAAGGCCTACTGTTGCAGATGGAGGCCATGCCATTGGTTATTGGGACCATTTAATAGGGAGGTATCTTCTTACAACCACTAATCCTCAAACTGCTTATAGCCTTATGAAGACTCATGATGTTTCTTACCTTTTAATCGATCAAACAGATATTGGAAAATACTCTGCGTATAGTCGAATTGGTGGAGGGACTGATGAATCAGATAGGTTCTCTATTATCCCTGCGATGCCATTAGATCCTCGACAGACAGCAGAAACATCTGAGGGAACTGCAAGAGTTTATTCTGGGGGTGCTTTTGTAGATGAAGATATTCGACTAACTCTTGATGGAAGAGAGGTTTTCTTGCCTTCTGAAAAATCCTTCATTGGAGGAGTTATATGGGTGATGACAGATTCTGGAGGAGATGTTAGTTTTAACAGGCCTGTAGGAGTTTATTATTATAATGATCAGAGATATGATATCCCTATAAGGTATGCTTATGTAAATGGAAATTTATTGGACTTTGAAGAAGGTTTAGATGCTGTGGTAAGAATTGTGCCTTCTGTTGGTGCCCAGAATATAGACCCTTTAGGCTCCATAGTTTATCTTTCTCCAAAAGTTGCTAAAGGATTATTTGCACAAATATATCTTCTTGAAAATGTTTTTGGGAACTATAATGACCTTCAATTAGAACATAAGGAAGTCGATGTTCTTGTTCAAAATCTAAAGTCTCAAGGATTTGAATTTGGAGATTTCATATACTATCAAGGGGCTGTTAGAGGTCCTATAAAAATTTGGAAGGTTAACTATCCTGAGTATATAATCCCTCTTGAGGAATTTTTGAGAACTGATGGAAGTTATGGAGAATTTGATAATCTAAAGTTTGTAAAATGAATAATATGAAAATTGCCTTATTTCACCCTTGGATAAAAAGTCGGGGGGGTGCTGAAAGAGTGGTCTTGGAATTTTTGAAAAATAGTTCTCATAAAGTAGACCTATATACTTGGGTTTTTGATGAGGAAAATACTTTTGAAGAATTCAAGAATTTTAATATTAAAGTTATCGCTCCGAATTTTATGAAAAGGTTCTCTCGTTCGTTTATCTCAAGAGGATTTATCAGTTTGTTTGGCTTATTTTCTAAGATTAATTTGAAAGATTATGATGTATTTTTTGTATCTACTTCAGGAATTGCAGAGATTATTACCCTTAGAAATCATAAAAAGGGGGGGACCTTTGCATATGTACATACGATCCTTCGAGATTCTTATAAAGATATTGTTTCTTGGAATTTGAAGTATAGGCAAAAAAATATTTTTAAAAAAATATTTTATTTATTCTCTGTCTTGAACTATAGAATTATTGAAAAAATATCTTGGAAGAATATAGATGGCGCAATTTTTAATTCTCATTTGAGCCTTTCAAGAGCAAAAAATCATCGCCTCCTGAAGGGTAAACAGACTTATATTACCCACCCCCCCATAGATTTAGAGAAATTTAAGAAGGTGAAGACAAGGAAAGATAACTACTTTATTTATATCTCTCGGTTCAATATCCCTAAAAGGCAAGATGTTCTTGTTGAAGCTTGGAAAAAATTCGTTGAAGAGACTGGGAATAAAGAAAATTACAAATTGATTTTAATTGGAAACAAAGAAAATGAGAGATTCTTTAATAAGGTAAAAAATCTGTCTAAAGGTGTGAAGAGTATTGAAATAAAAACGAATCTTTCTGATGAGGAATTGCTAAACTATTACTCTGGATGCCTTGCATCTATTTTTGTTCCCTTCATGGAGGACTTTGGAATTGTCCCTATAGAGTCTTTAGCTATGGGAAAGCCGCTTCTTGCAGTAGATAATGGAGGATATATAGAACTTGTTGAAGAGTATAAGGGATTTTTCCCTATAAAAGAAAAATTTGATAGGGGGCTTATGGTTGAAGAAATCTCGAAATCTATTAAAGATTTTTTGAAGAGAGATTTTGGAAAGATTAATAGGAAAACTTTTAATGATTTATCTTCTAAAAAATTTACTCAAAAAATCGAAGATATATTTAAAAACTAAGATTGTTATCTTCCAAAATGGTCACTATTCTTGGGATTCACCCTGGTCACGATGCAAGTGCTGCACTAATAAGGAATGGAAAAATTTTGGCAGCCGTAGATGAAGAAAGATTTTTGAGAAAAAAACATTGGGGTGGAGGATATCCTAGAAATAGTGTGGAATTTGTCTTAGATTATACTGGTACTAAATTGGAAGATGTAGATTATGTTTCAATACCTGCTAAAAAATTTTCAAAAAAAGAACTTTTGTTTATGGGGTTCAGATATTTGAAACACCCCTCTATCTTTTTTCAGAGGGTACAAAAAATTTTATCGAAGAATATAGGGTTTGGGCGCCATGCTGAAGTCGTTAGGAAAGGCCTTCAGAATCATTTTGGAGATATTCAGAAAAAAATTGTGGGAGTTGACCATCACATGGCCCATGCTGCATCTGCATACTATACCTCTGGTCTAAAAAATCCGGTAATTCTTACCTTGGATGGAGTGGGGGGAGCAATTTCTGGAACGGTGAATGTTCTAAATCATGGAAAAATAAAGAGAATCTCTAGCACTCTTGAATCTGGCTCTCTTGGTCATTTTTACGAGGCCCTTACAGAAGCGCTTGGATTTTTTATTAATAATGGAGAGTATAAGGTGATGGGGATGGCGGCCTATGGTGATTGGAAAAAGGGAGGGTATAGGGAATTGAAAAAACTTGCTCCAAAACTTAAAGGTTTAGATTTTGTTAGAAGAAAGCCTTGGAAAGTTAGTTCTTCTTATGGAGATAATTTTTGGAAAGTTCACTTAGAAGAATCAAACTACGTTAAAAAATTGATTGAGAAATATGGGAAGATTAATGTTGCAGCTGCTGGTCAGAGAGTTTTAGAAGATTTGATAATTTCTTGGGTGAGGGCAATTCGAAAGAAGACAAAGATATCTAAGTTTTGTGTTGCTGGAGGAGTTTTTCTTAATATAAAGGCTAATAAGAGAATTCGTGATGAGCTTGGGGTAAAAATTTATGCTTTCCCTCATGCTGGAGATGGTGGCCTTTCTGTTGGTTCGGCACTTTATGTTAATGCGATGGTCTCTCCTAAAACTAATTTTGAAAAAATTGAAACTCTTTCTTTAGGCCCAGAGTATACTAATGAAGAAATAAAAAAAGTATTAAGGGGAAATAAAAAAATTGAATTTAAAAAAGTTAAAGATATTTCCAAAGAGGCGGCTAAACATATTTCTAAGGGGAAAATTGTTGGATGGTTCCAGGGAAGGATGGAATACGGTCCACGAGCATTGGGAAATCGAAGTATCTTAACTAATCCTTCAAAAAAAGAATATAGAGACAAGGTCAATGTAGAAATTAAGTTTAGAGAAGAATGGAGACCCTTTTGTCCTTCTATGACTGAAAAAGGTAAGAAGTACCTAACTAATCCAGAAGATGATGCATACTTCATGGTTACTTCTTTTGACGTTCCAAAAGAGAAAGTTTCTGAGATTGAGGGAATTGTTCATGTTGATGATACTACTCGACCACAAATTGTAACTAAAAAGGCTAATAGGAGATTTTTTGATTTGATAACTGAATTAGATTCCTTGACAAAAGTTCCTGTTGTCTTGAATACTAGTTTTAATGTTCGGGGCGAGCCTGTTGTTTGCTCTCCAAAAGATGCTTTGAATAATTTTTTAAATTGTGGAATGGAATATCTTGCGATTGGGGATTTTATTGTAAAAAAGAAATAGTTAAAAGAGGATATAATATTTAATCATATGGCAAAAACAATAGCTTTTATGGGAATTGACGGAGCTGGAAAGACCACTTTGATAAATGAAATTGAAAAATCCTTAAGGGCTCGTGGAGAAACTCCCGACATATTTTACATGGGCCTTGGAAGAGATATAAGGCTTCCTTTGCTTAAACATCTAATGGGGAGATATTCTACTAAAAGATACAATCTTAATAAATCTAAATCTAAAAGAAAAGATAGGGATAATTATCGTCCACGGAGTAGCAAATGGTTGTTGGTTTACTCTTTAGAACTTTTTCTTAGATATTTCTTGGCTAAATTTTCACGAAAAAAATATGTTTTATTTGATAGATATTTTTATGACGGATTAGTTTTTTCAAGCGAGAGAGATTTTCGTTTTTTGAAAAGATTATTTCCCCGGCCAGATAAATGTTTCCTTATATATGCACCTGCAAAGATTATAAGGTCTCGAAAAAAAGAAGCTCCTGTCAAAGATATAACTAAATTTTATGAAAGAATGGATGAAATCTCTAAACATTTTAATATTGAAAAGATAGATAATACTCGGAATTTGAATCTTGTCAAAAATGAAATTCTTGAAAAAATAAATGGGCTCTAAAAAACTCTCAATAGAAATTTTAAAAGAATTTTCCAAAAGTGGAATCAATTTTTGTATTTTGAGAAATTATGAGGATTTTTCTTCTGAGAATGATATAGATATCTTAATCTCTAAGGAAGATGTTAGCAAGGTTCATCCTATTGCTCAAAAGTTTAAGTTACGGAAAGGGATAGATTTTGGAAATTACCTTTCTTACAAAAACGAAGATGTTTGGCTAGATTTGAAAGTTGGAGGAGTTCCTTATAATGGATTTGTTTTTGGAAGTTCTGAAGAACTTCTAAGTAAAAAAAGGAAATTCGAGGATTTTTATGTTTTGGAGCCTGAAATTGAATTTATTCATTTAATACTGCACTCTATAATCGATAAAGGAAGTTATAAGGAAAAGTATATGAAAAGGCTTGAAAATTTAAGAGGAGTTGTAGACCATAAAAGAATTCTTAATATCCTTCAAAGAAAGTTTGGGGATATTGGAGAAAGACTATTTTTTCTAGTTATTTCTGAAAATTATGAGAAATCCCTTCTTTTGAAGAAAAAAATTTTTAGAAAACTTCTTAATCTAAAAAACCTTCCAAACTACATTGCTATAAAGGCGATTAAAATTTTAAGATGACTAAAAAAATTGGAATTGTAGTTAACAACTGCTTCAAAACTCCTCATGAAACTGAAGAAATAAATGCAAAAATCCTTAGAGAAGAGCTTTTGAAACTAGGGCAGAAGGTAGAGTTATTTTATTTTAAGGGAGATGGGAGCAATGGAGGGATTCCTTTTTCTAATTTCAAAAACTCTGATATAGACGAAGTTTATCTTTCTGGAAAAATCTCTAATAAGAATTTTTCTTTATTGGTTTTTTATTCTTTTTTTAAAAGAATAAAAATTCATTTTAGAATCCCTTCCTATAACCTTTCTTCTTTCAAAAAATATGGGTTTTTATTTAAACTTCTTTCTAAATTTGGAATTTTGGAACTTTATAGTTATGATTCTTTTCATAAAAATTTTATAAAGGAAAATCTTGGTCTTAAGACTAGGATACTTGAGCCGATAATCAATCTGTCCGAATTGTCTAAGAATCTAAAAAAAGATGTGGATGTACTTTTTGTTGGAAGTTTGAACGATTTGAAGAGAGGTCTTAGTGAGCTTTTGGAAGCTTTAATGATTGTTAAAAAGACTCATCCAGGTGTTCGCCTCAAGATAATTAGTAGATATGAAGTTTATACAAAAAAGAAAGATTGGTTTGCAGGGTTTCGTGGAAAAAGGACAGATATTGTGAAAACAATTAAATCTTTGGTTGAACAATTGGGTCTTGAAAAAAATGTAATTTTCTCTGGAAAGGTAGAGAGCGTTTCTAAAGAATATGATAAGGCAAAGTTATATGTCCTTCCTGTAAGAGATTTTGATAAAATGCCTCCAATCCCTTTTACAATTCTTGAATCGCTGTATCATAAGACTCCTGTAATCTCTAGTGATTTTTGGGGAGTTTCATCTATTTTGGAAAAGAAGTTTTTAGTGGAGAATGACCTTAATGATTCTGAATTCTCAAAAGACTTGGCTAAGAAAATTTTATGGGTTTTGAAAAATAACCCTACTGTCTCTCTTGAAAAAAGATATTATCCTTCTGAATCTGCAAGAAAATTTCTAAGTTATGTTGATGAGAAGATTTAAAATCTTATCTTAGGTTGTTTTTATATGGAGTCGCCAAAAAAAGGGAGTGTTTTCTATGAAGATAAGAAACTTTATGCCTGTCTTGCTAGCCATCCTTTGACGAGAGGTCATGTTGTTGTAGTTTGGAAAAAAGATGTTTCTGATTTGCATTTGCTATGGAAAAGAGATTATTCTCATTTGATGAATATCGTAGATAAAGTTCGAAATGCGATGCTTAAGGTTTTAAAAATTAAGAAAGTTTATTTGATTTATATGGATGAGGCAAAACATGTTCATTGGCATTTAATTCCTCGATATAATGAGAAGGGTTTTGATGTTTTGAAGCATAAACCTAAGAAAATTAGTGAAGAAGATTTGAGGTTGGTTGATGAGTTTAGGAAGGAATTGGAGTGAGGGCTTATCTTACATCAAAACCTGCGCTCCTTAATGCTTCTCTATATATCTCATAAATCTCTTGGTTTCCATCATTAATGAAACCTCCCTTCATATAAACTAACTCTCCTTTAAAAATATGATTTATTCCTTCCTTACCATTATAATCTAATTTTAAGTGGTCTATTCCGAAATGTAACGATAATATGGGATTTCTTGGGTCAACTCTTTCTCTTGGATTCAGCCCCCTTGCAATCTCTTCTAATTCAGGATTTGGGTTATATCTTGGTTCAATAAAGTCTAAGGCGGGTCTTAGGACTCCTTCTGCAGTTGTCTGATATTCCTTACTTTCCTGTAAGATCCCTTCCCTATCTCTATTAGTTGGGTCAATTATTGAGACTCTTTGCCCAATGACTTCAAAAGTTTTATGTAGTTTTTTTACCATTTT
>CAYMMZ010000002.1:33518-49617 GCA_964391715.1 Candidatus Woesearchaeota archaeon
ATTCTATAATGTCCTTTTTAGCATTTATAAATTTTTCCATCTATTATTACTTTAAAGTTACTACATCCAAAAGATTTAAATACGATTAAGTTTATAATTTTTCATGGCGAAGATTTTAGCGACTGCAAAGCAGCGTGGGAGCGTTAATGCAATAGTTGGTGCAGTTGATACATTATTGGAGCGTGGCCATAGGGTAGATATTTATGCAACTGGGAAGGATAATGAGGCTATGGGATTTGGAGATAGAAAATATCTTAGAATGAAAAATCCTTCGGTTAGAGACGCAAAAAATGCCCTCCAAGGTTATGATTTGTTAGTTGTTGGATTGACTGGAAGGGATACTGCCGATGGAACTTTTACTTATGCTGCAAATAATCTAGGGATAGCTAGTGTTGGTGTTAATGACCAAAATAGTAATTATGTTGAGAGATTTGGAGATTCTATTGAGGGGATTCCACAGAGGATTTCCTTGATGAATGATGTATGTTTGGGAACTATTTTTGAAGAGCTCCCAAAAGAAATTGCTGAGGCTGTAAAAGAAAGGTCTAGAGTTCTTGGCTGGACTGCTTTTGATGGGCTTTATTCTTTAAGGGAGAGAAAATCTACTTTTGATAAGGAGTCTTTTTTGAATGGATTAAGGGAAAGGGAGATTGAGATTCCTGAGAAAGTTTACTTTCATGGAACTCAGAACGTTCCTGGAACTGGCCACTTTGGATATGAGGTTCGTGCTGCAGAAGAAATAATGAGAACTGCTTCTAATTTAGGTTTAAATTTAGTAATAAAACCTCATCCTGGAGAGGAATCTGGTAGGTTCTCTAAGCTTCTTGCTGAGAGGTATGGCCATACCTTCATCCCTGCAGATTCTTGCGATACTAAAGAACTTATGTTGGCCTCTGATTTAGTCACTGCAGGAAGAAGTACAATGTTAGAAGAGGCTTGTGTTTTGGATATTAATGTTGGAGGGATATTTACCCAAGTAGGAGCTAAAGAACTTGGAGAGTGTTTAGAATTTTATGGAGATTTTTGGAGGAATATTTCTTCTGTTGCTTCGGGAGCAATACCTTATGTTATAAAAAGTGAGGAAATTGGTGGCTTATTTAGTTCGTTGGCAACAGAGGACCCTTCAGAGTTGGAAAAACTTGCGTTGGATAGAGAAAAATTCTCTGTTGATGGAAAGGCGAGTGAACGGCTTGCAGATTTAGTTGAAGAGACTTTGAATTCTCCTTCAAGTTAACTTTCTTATTTTCTCCAAACCCATGAGAGGCTCATAGAATACGCAAGAAGTGTTGCTGCTAGAATTCCAATCATATTAGAGATTAGATAATTTATTCCTACTGCTGTGAGAATCCAGAGAATTGCTAGATTTATTACTCCTGTTAAAACTCTTGCAAGGTTCCACTTTCCCATCCTTTTTAGGAAGTTTTTCTTACCTGAAATTTTTCGATCTTTGAATGCCCAAAAATCATTTACTATAAAATTTGAGAGTATGGAAGCTTCAATTGCAATTAATGAAGAAAATAAATAAAAAACTCCTGCAAATTCAGTAAGGGCAAATAAAACCCCTTCATTTACAAAAACTCCTGAGAGTCCTGCTACTCCGAATTTTATAAACCTTCTAGAAAATTTCATCTTTCGAAGATTAACCTCTTTAAATGAATTAGGTGCATTTTTACTTGTTTAAGATTTGCCTTTGATTTTCCAATTCTTCTCTCTCCGAAAATAAAAGGAATTTCTAAAACTTTTTTTGGTTTTACCCTTACCAAGATTTCTAGATTAGTTCTGAACCCAATAGGATTTAATTTTTTGTTTTCTATTAATTCTTTTTTGAAGATAAAAAATCCGCTGGAAGGGTCTTTTATCTTTATTAATCTTGGAAAGAAAAAATAGACCATGTAAATGAAGCCTTTTGAAATAATTAATCTTCCAAGAGAATTTTTTAGTTCTGAGCCTTTAACATATTTTGAAGCTAGGACTATGTCTTGATTTTCTGATTTAATCTTCTCTAAAAGTGTTTCTATCATTTCTGGAGGATGTTGCAAATCTGCATCCATTAGGACTACATATTTTGTTTTTGCACTTCTAAATCCTTCAATTGCAGAGTTTGCTAAATCTAGAATCCCTGTATTTAAAATTTTTAATGGAAGGTTTTGTTCTTTTGCCTCTTTTTCTGCAACCTCTCTTGTTCCGTCGATACTATCTGAATCTACGATTATTAATTCACAATCTATATTTAAGTTTTTTACCCTTTTTATTAATTCGGGCATATTTCCTTTTTCATTTAGGGTTGGAACGACGACGGATAATTCTCTCATTTAGAGAATTATAAAAAGAGGATTTATAAATGTATTCGAATTAAAAGATGCATGAGGAATTTTAACAAACTTCTTAAGAACAAATATCTTCTCGGATTAGTTGGAATTCTTCTTGTTGGCCTTATAGTTAGGTTATTTGTTTTTGGAGCTGTTACTGTGGGTCATAGCCAAGATAGCTATTGGTTTATAACTCTTGGAGAAAATTTTATCAATAATTTCAGAATTGAACTTTCTGCTAATCAGCCTTATGACTTGTCTCAGCCATTACACCCTATGCTTCTTGGGATAACCTCTCTTTTCTTTAATGATTTGTATTTTAATGGAAAACTTTTCTCACTAATTATCGGTCTCCTCGTAATTCCTGCAACCTATTTTTTCTGGAGAAGATTGGAAAATAGGAAAACTGCATTATTTGCAACATTTTTTGTTGCTTTTGCCGCACTAAGTTTAAAATATAGTGTGGCTATTAGAGAAGATTCTCTTTATACCTTGCTCCTAATCTTGAGTCTTTTTTTCATTTATAGAATAAAAGAAGACTTTAGGAAAATGCCAATTGCTGCTATGTTTATCACTCTCGCTTCCCTGTCTAGATGGGAAGGGTATCTCTTAATACCTACAGTCTTTATTAGCCTCATATATTGGAATAGAAAATCTATTTTTAAAAAAAATGGTTTAGATTTAAGGATATTTTCTAATAAGTATTTTCTTTTATCTGTGATTATTGTTTTTATTCCATTATTTTTTTGGTCTCTTAGATCCTTTAATCTTTGTGATTGTGGAATGAAAGGTTTTATTCCAAGTTATAGTTATCAACAACAGTTAAGTGGTTCCGGAGGAGGGGCAGGGATCTCTTATCTAACAGGGATATTTTCTTTAATCCACTGGTATTTTTTAATATTTATTATAATTGGAATCTTGAGCTCTTTTTCAAAATTTAAAAAGTTCTTCCCAATATATCTCTACCTTGCATTTAGTTTGTTTATACATATGGCATTTAGAGGAAACCCTGAACAAGTAGTCTATATCCTCCCACTCTTATATGGGTTTCTCGGGTTTTTGATAGTAGACTTTGGAAAAAGATTGTCTAATAAAAAAATAAAAATGTTCCATATTATTGTTTTAATTTTTATGAGTTTATTTTTATATGTGAACATCAGCGAAGGATATTCTGAGACTCGGGAATGGGGAACTCGAAATGAAGTTATTGAATCTGCGATGGAATGGGTAAATGAAAATGTAGATCCTTCTGAGAAGATTTTAGTGGGAGATGTATTGGTCTATTCTTATTTTACTGAAAATGAATTGGTCAGTATGTCTTCGGCATCCTATTGGATGAACTCTTATTCCCAGCAAAACCCTCATGAAGACCCTCTTGTTCCTTATGTAGTCTTTTTGTATTCTAACGGAGTAAACTATGCAGTTGCTTATGATTCTACTATGTCTTGGTTTTATGGAAGAACGGAAAATTTCGCAAAGAATTTTGGACAAAGAGCATATAATTTTGAGGAGGGAGTTCTTGTCCTTACTCCTATAAAAGAATTTAAGGATAATGGAGAGTCACTTATTCTTTATGAAATTCAAGTAAATGGAGGGAGTTAAGGTAACTTTTAAAAAGTTTAATACTGCCTCATTCTAAGAGTGTTTTTGAAATGGTTAGAGTATATTTGCAATATCCTTGGAAGTTTGTTGATTCTTCTTACTATAGGAATCTTGTTAATTCTTCTCCCGTGGAAATTGAATACATCAACAAAAATTCTATGAAATCTATTGATTCCAAGATTGGTTTTAATATAAATAAATTTTTAAAAAGTTGGGCAAGAAGAATTATTACACTTTTAAAAACTCCTAACCTCCTATACACTCGGAAAGGAGATTATGATTTGATTCATTGTGCCCATTGTCTCTCCTTGAATAAAAAAACTCCTTGGGTAGTAGATTTTGAAAGATATGAAACCCTCTCTATAAATGGATACTATGCTCGATCAAAGAAAGGGTCTGAAAAAATAAAGAAAATGCTATTGAAGGATAATTGTAAAAAGATTCTTCCTTGGACTAACTCTGCAAGGGAATCTTTAATTAAATATATTGATGATGAAAGAATAAATAAAAAAATTGATTTGCTTCCTTTTGCTTTGCCTTTTAAAGAATATCCTCTTAAGAGAGATTCTAAGAAAATAAAAATTTTGTTTGTTTCTAGATACTTCGAACCAAAAGGAGGTTATTTTGCTTTAGAGGTTATGGAACATTTAACTAAAAAATATAAAAATGTTTATGGGGTTGTTGTTTCTGAGACTCCTCAAGAAGTTTTAGAGAAATATAAGTCTAATGATAAAATTGAATTTCATAATCTTATGGGGCAAGAAGAATTATTTGAAAAAATTTATTCTACTTCAGATATTTTGTTCTATCCGGGATTTTCAGATACCTTTGGTTTCGCCCTTGTTGAAGCTTTAATGTTTAAATTGCCCTTGATTAGTTTTGAAGGATTTGCTAGAGATGAGATTGTAATTGAAGGGAAAAATGGATTTATAATTAAAAGGGGGAAAGGTTTGAGCGAAAATTGGATTGAAGCTCGGAAGAATTTTGATAAAAAGTATGTTGGTGAAGCTATTAAAAAAACTGAAAAATTGATTTTGGATAAATCTCTTAGGGAAAAAATGGGAAACTATGGACATCGTATGATTAAAACTGGAAAATTCTCAGTTGTTGAAAGAAATAAAAAACTTAAACAAATCTATGGAGAAGCTTTGAGATGAAAATATTACATATTACTAGCACTCCTGTTTTTTATCCTGGTGGAATGGAAAAAGTTATCTGGGAGATTTCAAAAAAACTTTCTAAAAACCATGAGGTGACCATTCTACAAACAAATCTTTATGATGAAAAGAAGAATTATGAGAAGGTTGTCTCAAGGGAAGGTGTTAAGGTCATTACTTGTAAAAATAATTTTTTCTTCTTTGGATATGGATATTCACTAGAATTTAAAAAAATTTTGAAATCTATTTGGAAGGATTATGATTTAGTCCATGTTCATGGATGTGGAAGATTCACCACAGATTATTCTCTTAATTTTTTAAAGAGGAAGTTACCTCTGGTATTTACTTCTCATGGATTTTTCCATACACGAGACGAAGGGTTTCTTAAATTTTTTAATAAGCTTCTTTTGAAAAGAAATTTTAAAAATGTTGACTATTTCACTGCTCTTACAAGCAAAGAATTTGGAGAATATGGCTCTTATGGAGTTCCTCGAGAAAAGATTTTTGAAGTTCCAAATGGGATTGAACTAAAAAATTTTAAGATGAATTCTGAAAAGGTTTTGAATTTTAAAAAGAAATATGGGTTAAAGGGAAGGACCATTCTTTTTGTTGGAAGGATTCATGAAAGTAAGGGCCTTGATTCTTTAGTCAAATCTATAAAAGATATTGATTGTAAGTTGTTAATTGTTGGAAGAGACTCTGGATATCGTAAGGATTTGGAAATTCTCTCTAAAAAGTTAGGAGTCTCTGAGAAGATTATCTTTATGGGGAGCGTGTCTGAAGAAGACCTTATTACTGCCTATTTTTCTTCCGAAGTCTTTTCATTGCCTTCAAGACATGAAGGATTTGGAATTGTAATTATAGAGGCTATGGCTGCAGGATTGCCTTTAGTTGTTAGCGATAGAGGTAGTCTTCCAGAGTTGGTTAAGGCTGGTAAAAATGGGTTTCTCTTTAAATTTGGAGATGTAATTTCTCTTAGTAAACACTTAAATAATGTCTTGAATAATAAAAATCTAAGAAAGAGAATTTCTAAGGAGAATCTCAGAAAATCTCAGAAATATGATTGGAGCAGAATAGTTAAAATGTATGAAGATATTTACAGGAAGTCAAGATGAAGATTTTTCACAAAATTTGGTTTGGCCTTAATGTGATTAAGAGGTATAAGACTTGGTTCTCTGGTTTTTTAGATTATTTTAAAATTATTGGAGATGGAAGAATGGTCCATAGGATGAGGGGCGGGGCAAAATACCTTATGAGAACCGGGACTAGTGACTTTGGAATAATCAATGAGGTCTATATCGTCAGAGAATATCATAAGCTTCTTGATTTTATCAAAAAGAACTCTGTTGTTATTGATATAGGGGCTCAGATAGGAGTCTTTTCTGTTTTTGCCTCAAAGATTGCTAGTGAGGGGAGAGTCTTATCTTTTGAACCATTTGATGAGAATTATGGAATGTTGCAAAAAAATATCAAATTGAATGAATCTAGAAACGTCTCTCCATTTAAATTGGGAGTTGCTGAAAAATCTGGAGAGAGGGAGCTATATATCTCTAGTGAGAATACAGGAGGGCATTCATTTTATGATAAAGAGGATAAAAAAATTAAAATAAAAACTACTACTCTTCAGAAAATTTTTGAGGATAATCAGATTTCTAAATGTGATTTTTTAAAATTGGATTGTGAAGGTGCGGAATATGAGATTTTGTTATCTACTCCATCTAAATATCTCCAAAGAATAAAAAGTATCTCTATGGAATACCATAATAATGGAGATATCCAAGAATTAAAAAAGCATCTTGAGAATGAAAAATTTAAAGTTGTCCTTAATGAAGAGCTTGGTGAAGGGATGCTCTACGCATGGCGATGAAAGAAAATAGAAAATTAAGAGTAGTTTTACCCTTTAGGACTACTATGAATTTCCATAATTCTTATGATGGAGGATGCAAATATATCTATAATTTTTCTAGATATTTGGCAAGGGCAGGTGTAGATGTTACAATTGTTACAAGCCTCACAAAAGACCCGAATCTTAGAGAAGCAGAAGAAGATGGGGTTAAGTATAAATTTATAGGTCCTGATTTATCTGAAGAAAAAAGATGGCTTCCATTTAATGCTCCATCAAAACTAGCTTTTTCTTGGAATTTATCTAGAACCTTGAAAAAGATGGATTTTGACATATTACATTCGTTTGAAATGTTAGCCTATTTTTATTTGCACGGACAAAAAAAGAAGCCTACAATTTTTCAAGGATGGGGATTAGAACCTATTTATGGTCCAGAATCTCTTCGTCAAAGGGGTTGGAGAAAATTTCTTACAAATTTAACCGTTAAAAAACCTTGGCTTTACTGTATGGAAAAATCTGATAAGATTGCTAGTGAAGGAGATTTCCAGCTAGATATGGTTAAAAACCTTGGTTTTTCCGAAAAGAAAATTTTTCCTTTATTGATTGGAACAGATTTAGAATTAATTGGAAAATATAAGAAGTCTTGGAAAGATATGAGGGAGAGCATTGGGATAAAAAAAAATGATTATCTGATTTTAAGTGTTTGTCAGATTGCTCCAGACAAGGGAATTGCAGATATGATTAATGCTTTTGATATTGTTAAAAAAAGAATCCCCGATGCTAAATTACTGATGATTGGAGGGGGTCCACTGGAAGAGATGATGCATGAGATGATTGAAAAACTTGGACTGAGAGACTCTGTGATTCATAGGAAAGGCATTCCTGAAAAAGAGCTTTATGATTATTATTTCTCTAGCAATAGCTATATTTCTGCTGCAACCCAACATGACTGGATAATGGGGGTTGCCGAAGCGATGGCTTGTGAATTGCCAGTTGTTAGTTCTGCTCAACCTTTCTTGGTTCGTGATGGTGAAAATGGTTTTGTTGTTGGGATGGAAAATCCAAAAGGTTTGGCAGAAGCACTTATTAAGGTAAAGGAAAAGGGTCTTGAAAAGAAATTTGGGTTGGCTGGGAAAAAATTTGCACAGGAGTATAGTTGGGAGAATATTTCAAAAGTGGCTATAAAGGTTTATGAGGATTTGTTAAAGAAAAGTTAATTATTTCTTAGCCATTACGATGTAATGCTCTGCTAGGCTTGGGAATTTTCCTCCAAGCCATTCAAAGAAACTTCCAAGAAATGGTTCTCTATTCTTCGAATAAATTACATAATTGCCTAACACTTTGAAATATTTGAATTTTGATTTTTTGAAAAGATTTCTTATTTGATTTGGAGTGTAGACCTTATAATGATAAGGGGCAATTGCGAATCTTGGGTCTTTTCCAAAAAGCATTAGAATTCTATTTTTTAGAGAAACTAGGTTAGGCGTAGTGATTATAAGAGTTCCATGTGGTTTTAGAATCTTGTAAACTTTTTCAAGAAATTCGGAATCATCGAAAGTATGTTCAATTATCTCTCCCGCTAAAATTACATCAAAATAGTTTTTAGGGAATGGGAGTGGCTTTATTGCATCTCCAGTTTTTATATCTAAAAATTTTTTTCTTCCCCTTCTCGCAGCTTCTTCAGAAATCTCTAATCCCTTTACAGCGTAACCTAAGCCTTTTACCTTTTCTAAAAAATCTCCAGAGCTACAACCGATTTCTAAAAACTTTCCTTTTTTTCTTGATTTTAAAATTCTAAAAACTTTCCTGTACCTTGAATCGTTTATATTAGCAGAATATTCGTCAAAATTTTTTCTCTGTAAGATTAAGTTTTGGTCTTCGTTTTTTTTATTGGCCATCTAAATTTCCTTTCCATGTTTTAATTTTAATATGAAATAACATACTGTTGCTTGATAGTATGCATCTTTTATTGCAAAACTGAATACTGGGAATCCTTCTTTGAATCCTGCGGAAACTATCTTAATAAATGCTGCTATTGGAAGAATGAACATTGCAAGCAAGGTAAAATTTTTTCTAAGCTTTACTGCTAACTTAAAATCTTTTCTACCATATTGGTATTTCCTTAAATCTTTGAATTCTTTTAATGTCCATTTTGCCTGGTCTTTTGCTCTTCTGGTTCCCCTTGTCAGTGCACTTTTCCACGTGAAATTGTTATAATTTGGACGATGCTCTAAAGGATCATCTATTTTGAGGGTAATCCCTTTTATTTCTGGCTCATCATTTCCTGGAAACTCCAAAAAGGAAATTTTGGATTTTTTAAATAAAGCCATTTTATGCGGGAAATTTTTTGTGATATATTTTTTTCCATCCCACCATCTCCATAAAAAAGAATAGGCGGAAACTCTCTTAACTTTTACCAACTTTCCTAATCCTTCTCTCATTTTTTCTGAAAGATACTCGTCTGCATCTAGTTTCAAAATCCATTCTGTTTTTATCTTATTGAAAGCGTTAATCATGTGAAGAGATGCCCTCCCAGTATGGGAGCCGATAATAATATTTTTTGTATACTCTTTGCAAATTTTTAATGTATTGTCTGTACATTTTCCATCATGGATTACCATTATTTCATCTACTACATTCTTTGCACTCTCTAATGCCCTTCTTACAATCTCTCCTTCATTATAAACAATTAATAGAAGGGTGATTTTACCTTTTCCTTTCATATATTCTCTATTCATCTTAGATATCTTTAAATAAATGGAAACTTTATAAAGATTCGGATGAGCATTAGTGTATGGCTAGTGGATTTAATGAGCGGCTCAGACTTATTAGAGAATTTGGGGAAGAATCTTTAGATGGGAGAAAATTTAGAGAAAATTTAGTAGATTCAAAAAACAATATTGATTATTTTGAAATAATAGAGTTATGGTTCGCAGCAGTTTCTCTTTGGAAGAAGAAATTATTTCTTTCAGGAGTTAGGGATTTTGGGATATATTCTTATAGAAAGAATAAAGTTCGAAAAAGAATGAAAGAACTTGGAGGAAAGGTTTCTAAAAATTCTATTGTTTTTTTTCCTATTAGTGAAACAAATGTAATGTTGTTTGAACCGATAATTGAGCTCTTTAAAAAGAATAAGGAGCCAAATTATATTTTTAGGTATGATTATTCTTTAGATGGTTTGAAAAAAGAAATAGAAAAAAGAGGATTCCCTTATGTAACTTTTGAAAATTATCTTAAAAAAAGAAAAAGGAGTGGCATCAAAAAAATTAGATTAAAGTCTTTAAAAGTTGGAAGGAAAATCATCTCTAAAAAAAAGAAATATTCCATCCTCCTTCCAGCTTTAGAGTATTATTTTGGTTCCCGTAGAAGATTTTATGAAATTATTGATTTTGTAGAAGGGTTTACAAATTTCATAGAAAGCGAGAATCCTTCAATGATTATACTCCCCGATGAAACTTTGGATATAGCTCGGGGGACTTCTTATCTTTGTAAAAAATTTGGAGTTCCTTGCCTTGTAATGCAACATGGAAGTATCACTGAAGAAGGGGCAGAGGGGACTGAGACTCTTGCTATAAAAAAAATTGTTTTTGGGAAGGCTGTAAAAGATTATCTTGTTAAGACAGGGATGGATTCTCGGAAAATTGAGGTTACTGGGTCTCCAATCTATGACGCTTTCTCTAAAAAAATTGATAAGAAAGAAACAGAAAGATTGAATAATAAATTTGATTTAAGAAAAAATGAAAAGGTGATCCTATTTGCAAGTACTGGGGATAATGCTCGAGCAAGGCCAAGATTAGAATCTTTATTTAAGGCACTAAAAGAAGACAAAAATCTTAAATTAATCATCAAACAGCACCCTGCAGAATATTACAAAAAGAGTTTTGAAGAATTTTATAAGAGTCTTGCCCGTAAAAACGGAGTTAAAATCCAGATCAGTAAAGATGAATTAAGACCCCTCCTTCACATCTCGAATGTTTTTGTAACTGATTTTTCAACAACTATTTTAGAAGCCTTAATCTTGAGGAAGCCAATAATATTAATGAATTTTGAGGGGGAATTTAAATATGAGAACTATCCTAAATTCAAGGGCGTCATCTGGCATACTAATCATCCAAAAGATGTTTCCGGGGCTGTTTCCCTTGCATTAAAGAGCAAATTTGGAAATAAGGAGGAAAGATTTGTTGAAAAGTTAATTAAGTGGAATATGTATAGTGCGGATGGCCATTCTGCAGAGAGAATTTCTAAATTGATAAAAAAATATAAATTAGAATAATGGAGATTATGGAAGATAATAATTTTGGAAAAGAGATTTATTCTCTAATGGAAACTCTGTTCCCCATTATGAGAAGTATTACTGGAAATGGAAATAGAGAAACTTTGAAAATTATAAAAGAATTTCTCCCAGAATTAGAGGTTAGGGAAGTTCCTAGTGGCACCAAAGTTTTTGATTGGGAAGTTCCTTTAGAGTGGAATTGTAGGGATGCTTGGATAAAAAATTCTATTGGAGAAAAAGTAATTGACCTTAAAAATTCAAACCTTCATGTAGTCAATTATAGTACCCCCCTTCATCAAAAACTTTCTTTTGATGAATTAACACCTCATCTTTATTTCCTTCCTAACCGTCCAGAAGATATTCCTTACATTACCTCTTACTATAAAAAGAGGTGGGGCTTTTGTTTAAGTCAAAAAGATTTTAAAAATTTAAAAGAGGGGGAATATGAAGTGTTTATTGATTCTGATTTAAATGAGGGGAACCTTACTTTTGGAGAGATTTTTATTAAAGGAGAATCTGAAAAGGAAATTTTGTTAAGTTCTTATCTTTGTCACCCTTCCCAATGTAATGATAGCCTAAGTGGGGTTGCATTGTTGACTTTTCTAACTAAATATCTTCTCAATCAAAAGAATAAATTTTCCTATAGAATTTTATTTATCCCAGAGACTATCGGTGCAATTACTTGGCTAAAGTTAAATGAAGAAAATTTAAAGAAACTAGTGGGAGGTTATGTACTCACTTGTGTAGGGGATAAAGGAAATTACACTTATAAGCGATCTAGAACCCAAAACCATTTTATAGATAAAATTGCTGAGGAAGTCTTAGAAAATTCTGGAGAAGAATTTAAGATTAGAGAGTTTGACCCTTCAGATGGGAGTGACGAGAGGCAGTTCTCTTCACCCGGATTTAATATTGCTATGGGCTCTTTAATGAAAACAAAATACGGAGAGTTTGAAGAGTATCATACCTCTGCAGATAATCTTTCTTTTGTTGATTCATTGGCTTTAGGAGATTCTTTTTCGAAGTATGTGGAAATATTGAAGAAAATCGAGGTTAACTTTAATGAATTTGGAGATGTTCTTGAAAGGGAAGATTGTTCTCAAGAAGGAGTCTACCTTAATCAAAATCCTAAATGTGAGCCCCAACTTGGAAAGAGGGGACTTTATGATACTAAAGGTGGCCGAACCGGGATGGAACTTGATGAAGCTGCAATATTCTGGATTTTGAATTTTTCTGATGGGAAGAATTCTTTATTGGATATCTCTTCGCGTTCAGGAATTTCTTATGGAAAAATTTTGCATGCTACTAAACTTCTGGAATCTAAAGGTTTGTTAAAGAAATTAAGATAGGTCTTTATTTTCTTTTAGAAGAAAATATGGATCTTCTTTCATTTTTTTTGACAATATATTGAATGTGTCTCTTGCAGAAACTGTTCTGATTCTACTACTGCCTAACCTCACCTCAGTTAAGACATTATTTTCCTTTAGATAATCAGAAATTTTTTCAAAATCGTATAAAAGATTCTTATCGAGAGACCTTACATTATACTTTAGAGTTGATTTTTCTTTTTTCCCCCCTATCAATGATTCTCCTGGAAATTCTTTTATATATCTATAATCTGAACCGATTTTTTGCTCGATAAAATGGAGGTAGGTCATATCGAAAGTTTCTCCTAGGAAAACTATTTTTACATTCTTTTCATAAAGTTTTTCGAAAATTGAACTTTCTCCAAAGCAATCTGAGCCTACTTTGGTTAATTCTTCTTTTTCAGGACCCATGGTTGAAACTGAGAATATTGCATCTTTACTTCGTTTTGTTTCAGGTAATTTTCTAAAATGCTCTGTTAATATCCCTACTGTTGAAGGAGTCTCTTCTTGGTTGAATATCTCTCCTTTACAAAAACTATAAGTAAATGTTGGCATGATTAAATTTCCTTTTTCTCCAACAGCTTTTTTTAAGATGTTTACTAATTTTTCGAGAAATTCTTTTCTACTACTTACCCTCCCAATTTTCCCAAAATTTGAAATATCAGAGTGAACAAAAATAGAATCTCCTTTAGAAACTCCTGAAGATTCTAGTGCTACTAAAAAATCTTTTTCAAAGATTCCCTCTCCATCTTCTGTTAAGTATAGTGGAGTATTTTTTTTATCTGTAATAATTTTTACTAACCCTTTTCCTTCAAAAATTTTTTTATTTTCTTGATTAAAAATCTCTGTTTTAATCTCAACTAGCCTTGTTGATTCGCTTTTAGAGGTTACTTCTGCCATAATTTTTAATTCGTCTCCTTCATAAAAGGGATGGAGAAATTTTGATTCTTGTTTAATGCATATAGAACTCCCTCCAGGAAGATGATTTCCATATAATCTTGAAAGAAAGGATTCTAAAAGAAATGCGTACCCTATCTTTTTTTTGAACCCGTTTGTTTTAGAGAACTCGTCGCTTGTATGGATTGGGCCTTTATCTCCAGATAATTTTAAAAATTTGTTATGCAAATCCTTGGTGATCGCTACACTAAAAGAATCTTTATCTCCAATATTAATTTCGTCTAAAAATTTCATTTTATTTTTTTATAATTTTTTCTAAATCTTTTAGATTTTTTATTTTATTTACCTCTGAGGTTTTAATCTTTATTTCAAATTCTTTTTCTATTTCGTTTATGAGCATTAAATGGTTGAAAGAATCCCACTCACTTGATTCTTCTTTTGTCAGCTCCATTTTTGCCTCCGACTCATCTATTTCAAAAATTCTTGCTACTACTTTTTTTAATCTTTTTTCAATTTCCATTGGCTATCTTGATATATTTTGGAGATTTATACTCTAAATTTTCTAGTTCAAGGATCCAGGTCCTATTTTTTGAATCTTTTGAACTTCTTTTGAAGTTATTTTCTTTATAAAAATCTTTTGCAGGTAAATTTTTTGATGAATTGATGAATTCTCCTGTTATCTTCTTTACTCCTTTTTGTTTTGCCATTTTTATAATCTCTGAGAAAAATGCTTTTTCTATATTTTTTCCAAGAATTCTGCAAGAAAGTAGAAATGTATCTATCTCCCATACTGGTGCATTTTTATCTTCTTTAATTATGATTGCTCCAGTAATCCCGCTATCTCCAAACTTGTCATTTACATTTATACAGAAGACTTCCTTAGCCTTATCATTCGCAAAAGACTTTATTTCTTCTTCAGAGTATCTTTTTGTAGTCATATTAAATTGGTTTGTTTTTTGGGTAAGCTGAGAAATTCTTTTTATATTAAATTTGTCTGCCTTTAGAATTTTTATGCTAATCTCTAAATCTTTTAGAAAGCTCTCGAGATTGATAGAAGATTTCTCTAAAACTTTTCTTTTCTTCTGTAAAGCATATATCTCTCCTTTTTTCATATCTTCTGGAGTTATAGTGAGAGTATTGAATCCTTTTAATTCTTCCAAGGCAGTTGGGTAGTCTACTACATCTTCTGGCAATTCTGGAACTTCTACTTCTGGAATCTCTTTTCTAATCAATTCCCTATTTGTTTTATCGTCATCTAAAAACACTATGCTATCTAATCCTATATTTATTTCATTTGCTATTTCTTTCATATTGGTCGCCTTATCTGCCCAATTTATTTTTATAGAAGAAAAATGTTTTTCTTTTAAAACCATATAGGGGTGTTTCCTAATTGCCTCTAAGGCATCTTCAGGATTATTCCTACTATTTATTGCAAGGATTATTCCTCTCTCATAAAGGGCCAATATTTTTTTTTGAAAATCTATAAAGGGTCTACCTTCTGAATTTGTTGGGTCGAGTTTTATACCTTCCAACCCTTCTTCTCCAACAATTCCTCCCCAAAGAGTATTATCTAAATCTAAAACTAGGCATTTTTTTGAGAGGGAGAGTGTCGGTAGAATGTATCCCATATACTCCTCACAAATGTTTGGAATTAAACTAGGGTTTATTTTCAAATCTCCAAGGTAATTCATTTTTGGATTTGTTATTTTATTTTTTCCATGTTTTGATGCAAATGCGTCAAAATCAAAAATCCAAATTTTTGAACTTTCCTTGAAATTCTTCCTTAATTTTTGATTTATTTCTTCTATCATCTCCTTTAATCCAAACTCTTGCTTTTCCTCTAAATTTCCTAAAGGAGAGTAATAAGGAACTATAAAATTATTGAAAATTATATTTCCTTTTGTTTTTTTTGAAAATTCTTCTATAAGTTTTTTTATTTCTCTGAATTTTTCTTCCACTAAACTCTTTCTCTCTTTTTCTTTTAGACTGTATGGAGAATTTAATGCATCTCCAAATGTTTTTGAGACATCTAAAAGGAGAAAGGTTATCTCCGGCTGAAATAAATTGAGTCCGCTCTTATTATTGAGAATTTCTTGGGAATATTGATCATACTCTCCTTCATAATACTCTGCAGTAATCTCCCTTTCCCTACATTTATCTTTTAAAATCTTTTCAAATCCTTTTGTTGTAAAATTTGATAGGATTGCAATTTTTATCCCTTTATTGTTGTTCATTTCTTCTTCCAGAGGCAAGTGCTATTGCATTTTTAGTTGAATGCGAGAGGGAGATTTCAATTGTAAGGTTTGTTGTTCCTTCTAGGTTTATCTTAACCTCTGGCCTTCCGTTTACACCTCTTAGGATTTCTATATCTCTTGGGAGAATACTCTCCACTCTTATTCCAAAACCGCTTAGAACTTTTATTATAGCTTCCTTCCCTGCAAACCTAGCTGCGAGATGTTCCGAAGGATTTGATTTTGAAAAGCAATAGTTTATTTCTTTTTTTGTGTATATCATTTTTAAAAATTTAGAATGTTCTTTTTGGAATATGTCTTTAAATCTCTCTACACGCTCTATATCTACTCCCACTGAGAAGCCGTTATCTTGCATAAGTTTCATAGAATCTCTTCGTTTAAAAGGTTTATTAGTTTGGT
>CAYMMZ010000003.1:0-23892 GCA_964391715.1 Candidatus Woesearchaeota archaeon
TCAGGTAAAAGAAACTGGAAGTTATAGAAAAGATGCCCCAGATACAATATTTGGATTCACTTTTGACCAATTAGTTTGGGAACCAGAACATCAAAATGACACAAACTCTCTAAGAATCTGCACAAGAATTTGTGGAGAAAATCCTGCAATTGCAGTTTATGATTTAAATCAATTAGAAAGGCCGTATGAAACAATGGGTGAATTCGAATACGCCTTTAAAAATCCACAAGAAAAAACAAAGGCTCTAAAAGGAATTGTTAGATTAGTCATGGAGTAAACTCAAAAAACTCATCCAAAAAAGTCGTAGCATAAACCCCACTCGGCAAAGTAAATTTTAAAACAATTGCCTTCGCTCCAGAAAATTCAGAATCATCTATAACCTCAACAGATAAATCCTTAACCTCCACGACTGCCTTTCTAAAAGAGCCCTTCATCCGAAGATAAGGAATTTCTTTCAAATCAAAATCATCCAACGACAAACCATGCTCAGATAAAACAGCCTGCTCAATCTCTCCAAGCCGACCATCATAAAACCGAGTCTTATATCCGACCAATAAACAACTCTCCTGACCCTTCTTCGTAAAGTCAAGCCCCTCCTCAAGAGCCATCGTTAGAATATCATTAAAAATTTTACTCTGAACAGAATGAACATACATCAACATATTTTTCCGTTCAGCCTTCTTTATTGCACCAAGAAAATCTCCAGGATTCCGAGAAAGGTAATACAAAGTCTCCTTCTCCAGCTTCAAATAATTTGGAAAATATTTAGCAGCAGCAGAAAAATCTTTCTCCTTCTTCAACTTTTCTCTAAAAATCCGAATCTCAGAACTCTCTCCTGAACCAATATCTGTTAAAATTGTCCAAACAGCTTCCTCAAATTTCCTTTTAAGAATCAACTTTCCAATTTTAACATTATTCCCCCTTAATGAGCCAAATCTTTGAGGGCCAAAATAACTAGGAAACCACCCTTTCTTTCGAACAGCATTCGAAATTTTAACTGCATCTTTTCTATCCAAATCACGAACAACAATCTCAAAATGATTCCCTTCCAAATAACCCATTTTAATCTTCCTTTTTGCCCATTTAAAATTCTTCAAAATAATATTTGGATGCATAAAATCTCCAACCATATCCAAATCAGGTTTAAATATAGAAATCCTCTGTGAAGTTAAAGCCCTCTTATCCTTCGTCCCAGCATAACCAATAGAGTCTACCCCTACTCCGAGACCTTTAGCTACCTCCTTAATCGCTTTAAAATGGTCAATATCTCTCTTCTCCATTTCACACCACAGAAAGTCACGAGCATCTTCCAAATCAAGACTGCCAAAATCTGGTTTTTTATTCGGAATAAATTCTGAAGAAATCTTGCAATTCCATTTATCCCCAATCTCTTCTACAACAAAATCCCCCACAAGATGTTTAAGCTTAGCAGGAACCTTTCCAATTTCTTTCATAATCGAAATAGAAAATTAGAGTATAAAAACCTCCCCAAAGTTCAAACTCATAGTTGAACAATCTAACCAAAGACCTCAACACATTCATAAATTCTCCTATCCCTAAAGCGAAACACTTAAGCGAAGCCAAGTGTGAAGCCCCTAAAACAAATCTAACCACTAAACCTGCTCATTCATAAAAAAGACCTTATTCGACTCAACCTCATGAATCTGGTCTTCTTTCTCGAAAACAGCTAAAGCACTAGGCAACACGAACTTTCCTACAATGCCTACCTTAGAATAAACAACATAGGTAAATACTCTTTCTTCCCCAGCATTCAAATCACCTACATGCCAATGAATTCTTCTACTCTCTGCATCAATCTTATCTGGCTTCAACATTCCAAATTTCTTATAAATTTTAACAATTGCTGGAACTTTATCAACTAAAGAAACATTCTCCACACTCTTCCTAGCCATCAAAGAAAGTTTAATTCTCAATGCAAATTCTCCATTTTTCGTCTTAACGGGAGTAACTGACTTTCTAACTTCAATTTTAGTCTTAACAAATCTCTGATACCCCATCAATGAAAACGCAATAAGAACCAAAACAAAAAAAGGAATCACATAGCTAGTTTTAGCTTTAATGGTAAACTCTTCTGTCGGGTCAAGTCTCTCTTTAATCCAAGTGTATTCTACCTTAAACCCTTCTCTATCAATAATAATAGGTTCTATATTAAAGCTAGTAAACAGTCGAGAAAAGATATTCCTCTGAACCTTAACTTCTACTTTTTCCAAAACATTCCCTACATTAATTTTTGTAATTGTCTGAGTCCTAATCAAAAACCCTCCGACATTCTCTGATGTGGCAATCCCCTTCTTTTCCCCAAGATACAAATTCCCGTCAATCTTCAAAGAGCCCTTATCTGTCTCAAAAACAGACTCAATAATATAAACACCTGCCTTTGTCTCCTTCAATAAATCTTCCTCAACCTCTACAGAAAATTCAATCTTCTCAAAAGGTTCTAAACTAAAAGTCTTCTCAACATCAAAAAGTATTGAAGAAAATGTAGCAGAAAGATTCTCTAAATATATATTCTCTTTATTCTCTACATAAAATTTCACGACATTCAAATTTGGGTCAATTGAATCTGAACTAATATCCAAAACATCTTCTAAACCTAAAAGGTTAATTGAAAATTTCTCATCAAATTTCTCAACATCCCTATGATTCAAAGTATATGTAAAGGTATAGTATCCTTCAACATCCAAGCTATTCGCAGCCTTAACTGTAAAATCTTTTTCTATCTCTCCACCACTTATTGTAAAAACTGCTCTCGGTTCAATAAAAACATCTGCCAAGGAATACAAATTATAAACCCCATCAGTAGCATTACTAATTTTCAATGTGAAATCTACTGAATTGTCAAAATCTCTAACGATAACATTTGAATCATAATCTGTAGAAATCTCTAAGGCAAAAACAGGACTAACGAACATCAAACAGAGTAATAAAAATAGACTTTTTTTCATCAAGAAGAAAACCTTGATTATTTTATAAAGATTGTTGTGATTAAACCCTATCTTATTTTTTAAGTCTCAAAAAAGCCTTAAGTTCATCTATATACTCATTGGTCTCATCTTCCAATCTATCTTCATATTCATCAACCGTGGTTCTAAGGATAAACTTATCATAAAGTCCTCTCAAAAACTTCCAAATTGGTTTATTTTCCCATTTATGTTCATAATCTTTTTCTAAATCAGCATTAATAGTTATCTTAACTTCTCCTTTGTTAGTCTTCACCTTTTTTCCATCTTGCTCAACTTCCGCATCATTCATTCCAAGGATATGCCATTTAACAGAAATTGTATTCTTAAAATAATCAGAGACTTTTCTATAAGCTTCCCAATCTAAAATAATTTCTTTTCCAGCAGCAGAAAGTTTTTCTGTGTATTGTTTTTCTGCAAGTTTATATCCATTATCTTTGAACCAATTATAACAAAAGATATATAACTCGTTATAGTTCCAATAACCTTTCTGCTTAACAATTTGCTTTAATACGTGATTTTTGTGTACCATCTTTTTCATATCACTCAAATTATCTATTTAAATGTTACGAGAAAATATCATCTACGCCCAAAACAATTCTCACAAATGGATTGGGCTCCATCATTATTCAAAACATCATATTCTCCACACTCTTCACAAATTCCTTCTCGTCTATTAGAGCCTACTTCTCGTCTTTTTAACTTATCAGTCTCTTCACGAATTTTAAGAGTTTGAGCAATCATTTGGAAAAGTCCAGGGTCTATCCTTAGAATGTCTTTATCTGTAATCATGCCTATTAACTTTCCATTTTCCACTACTGGAAGTCTTCTAACTTTCTTTTTCTTTAGTCTCTTTAATGCTTCTGTGACATCTGCAGAAGGTTTTATTGTAACAACTTTCTTTCTCATCAAATCTTTCACCAAAACATCCTTCAAACCCTTCTTAGATTTTTTAGCAACAGCCCAAACGATATCTTTCTCAGTCAAGATTCCTTTCAATTTGTTAGAATCTTTATCTTTTATTAAAAGATTTCCAATTCTTTTCTTAGACATAGTTTTTACACAAGTAATCAAATCCGTATCTGGTGTCACAAAAACTAAATTTCGTGTCATAATATCTCCAACCTTTATTCCAGTATCCATAATAACTAAAAGACTACCTTCTTTATATAATTTTATAACTTTTTCAAGGTAGTACCTCTAGAAGCCCATTGGAGCCTTAACTCTCCTCATAATCTCTGCAGCTTGTGATCTAAAGTTTTCATCTAAATGCATAAATGAGATTCGTGGATGCTTCTTCCGTAGATGTTTTGCTGCAAATAATAAACCATTAAACTCTGGATTCAGATTATTCTGGCTTCCATCAACTTGCTCAGGGTCTCCAAGAATCAATAACTTGCTCCCCTCACCGGCCCTTTCGATTAATTGTTTCATCTCGTAAGGAGTATAATTTTGGGCTTCGTCTACTAGAATCACAGTATTTGTAAAGGACCTTCCCCTCCCCCATTGAAGATGTTCAATTCCAATAGCTTGAGAATTTTCTGGAAGAGAGTGTAAACTAATCTTACTATGTTTCTTGTCTCTAGTTTGAAATCCACTATCTAATGAAAATTTCGGATGATAAAGCATTTGTCTAAAGGGCATTTCTTTAGGGTCTATGCCACAAAGTCTATGTGCATCTTCAAAACTTCTAATTATAGGGTAAACTTTATCGAAAGCATTTCCCGGCAAAAATCCAATATCCCTCATCTTCCCACCAAGAAGATTATTTGGCTTATAAAGGACAATTCTTTCTTTAACCTTCCATTTTTCTCTATTCTTTTCATCTCCAAGTATAAGGTCAAGGGCAGCAGCATAAGCGACAATAGTTTTCCCGGAACCAGAACCTCCTGTAATAAAAGAAATTTCAACATTGGAATCTGAGGCTCCTTTAAATGCCAATAACTGCTCAAGGTTTTTTGGTTTAAAGCCATTTACTTTTGGCTTCAAGTTATCTAATTCCCTTCTAACAGGAACTAATTGAGGAGTTTTTCCAGAATCCGCATATCTCGTATTATCTTTATTAGAGCTTAAATTTCTTCTAACCATGTAAACTCTCTGACCATTAAGAAGGACATACTGGTGGTTTGGGGCTTCATCAAATTCAATCCCATTTTCTTCCATTACTTTTTCAAAGGTAGGCTCTCCTTCCCCAGTATAATCTAACTTTTTTAAACCAGATTTTAAAGCATCTACGGAATACTTCAAAAAATCTGGAAAATCTACACGCTCTCCAGCCCTTAGCAATCTAGATTTCCTAGCAGGAGACCTTGTAATATATATTGTTCCTTTTGGTGGCTCCTCTCCAGAAATTTTTCCCTTAGATGGAAGTGTGCCCCCTCCTCCTTCTCCAATATGTTGGTTAGTATATTCTAATACATCTCTTGCAGCCCCCTTTAACCTATGCCTATCATCTAAAGAAACTCGTTCTAATTCTTCAAAGTCAACATAAACAGTATTTCCTTCGCTCGCGAGCCTCACCAAACCTTCTTCCCCAGCAGAGGCTAGAACATCCAACTCCACTTTATAATTTTTATCCGCCATTTATTCCCCTTTATAAAATTCTCTCAATAAATTAAATTCTACTCTCCTCGCCCTCTTATACTTTGCACCAAACCTCTTACCTTCATCATCAATTGGTAAATGAACATTTTGCTCAAGCAACCTTGCCAACTCTTTTCCAGATTTAACATCTTCCCTGGAATACTCAGTTTCTCCAGCACCTTCTAATTGTGAAAGATTCTGTCCCTTCAAATCTTCATAAAATCCCTCCATTTCCATTTCTCTAGCCCTTGCACCAACCTTATAAGTTAATGCATAAACTCCATCCATTTCAGTTTCCGAAGAGATAGTTGTAAGAGCTATGCTAAGTCTTTCTGATAAGGACATCATTCTAGCCATTCAAAGTCCGAGTAAAAATGATTAATAAAGATTTAGATGATTTATTATAGATTTTAGGAATACTCTCAACCACAATAATTCTTATAAACAAAATCTTCATCTTCAAAATATGGTAGAAAATATCCTCCCAGAAGAGAGTGAAAGGACTTTAGGCAGAGATGCTCAAAGAAACAATATTCTCGCAGCAAGAGTAATCGCTGAAACTGTAAAAACAACTCTTGGACCAAAAGGGATGGACAAAATGTTAGTGGACAGGGTCGGAGGAATAACAGTTACAAATGATGGGGTCACAATTCTTGACCAAATGGAAATTGAACATCCTGCTGCAAAAATGATTGTAGAAATAGCAAAAACTCAAGAGAAAGAAGTAGGAGACGGGACAACTACTGCAGTAATGCTTGCAGGAAAATTTTTAGAAAACGCAGAAAAATTGTTAGACCAAAAAATCCATCCAACAATTATCACTCGAGGTTATCGTTGGGCAGAAGAACAATCTCAGAAAATTCTAAAGGAGCTCTCGGTAGAAATTGATTCAAAAGAGGAATTGATGAAAGTGGCACAAACAGCAATGACTGGAAAAGGAGCAGAATATCTAAAAGAGCAATTCGGAGAAATAATAGTCAATGCAATTGAAATAGTCTCAGAAAATGGGATCGTAAATTTAGAAGATATAAAAATAGAAAAGAAAAAAGGAAAATCCTTAGAAAAGACAAGTTTGATTAAAGGAGTAGTCTTAGATAATGAAAAAATCTCTCAAGATATGCCATCTATTGTCAATGATGCTAAAATTGCATTAATAGAAGAAGCTCTAGAAATCAGAAGTCCTGAAACAGAAGCAAAAATTTCTGTTTCAACCCCTGACCAATTACAAAGTTTCCTAAATCAAGAAGATAATATATTAAAGTCAAAAGTTGAGAAAATAAAGGAATCTGGAGCAAAAGTAATTTTTGTTCAAAGAGGAATTGATGATTTAATATCATTTTATTTAGCAAAAGAAGGAATTTATGCCATAAAAAGAATTTCTAAAGAAGATTTGAAAACTCTCTCAAAAGCGACAGGAGCAAGAATAGTTTCTAAATTAAATGAATTAAAGGAAGAAGATTTAGGTTTCGCGAAAAATGTTGAGGAAAAAAGGGATGAAGAGGGAGGAATGACATATATAACTGGGTGTAAGAATCCAAAAGCATTAACAATTCTGATAAGAGGAGGAACAGAACATGTAATTGAAGAAGTAGAAAGGGCAATAAAAGATGCAATGGGAGATGTCTCTTCAACTCTAAAAGATTCAAAAGTGGTAGCAGGGGGCGGGGCTATTGAAATAGAACTATCAAAAAAGTTAAAGGAATTTGCCTCCACCTTAAAGGGAAGAGAAAGGTTAGCAATAGAAGAATTCGCTTCAGCAATGGAATCTATTCCAAGAACTCTCGCAGAAAATGCCGGAATGGACCCAATAGATATCTTAACAGAACTAAAAGCGAACCATGACGCCAATAACAAAAATGTAGGACTCAATTTATTCAACGGAAGAGTAGAGGATACACTTAACGCAGGGATTATAGAACCTTTAAAGATTAAAACTCAGGCTATTTCTTCCGCAAGCGAAGTCGCAATAATGATTCTTCGAATAGATGATGTTATTGCCGCAAAAAAGACAAGAGGAAACACCGGAAGTTTGGGGAATATGGAAGGGTATGATTAATTTTAAAATTCTCACTTTGGCAAACCAAATTCATATTCAATACTATGAACCCAGGCAAATTTCTCGACATAAGAATCCATAAATCTCATAGTTTTCCTAAGTGCATCCCGAGGAATTTCTGTATAATCCTTATAAGATTCCCCATCTACATTAAACATCCCAGTTGTAATTCTAAACTCTCCTTCCAAGTATTCTAAAGAGGTAGCCGGCTCAAGAAAACATCTCTCCAATTCAGGATTTATAATCTCAGAAACATAACTATTAAAATGTTCAAGAACAAGAGGTTTTAATGGAGCTACCCGAGTATTAGTGAGTTCTACTGTTAAATCTGTAATCTGTTTTTGATCTACAACTATCGCCGCAAATTCTGAACGAATCGTTTTTACGAGCCCCGAACCTTTTGACATGACTTCCCATTTAAAAAGAACTTAATAAATATTATTGTAATCCATCACTCCATTCACTCCCTCGCAACTCCCCACATCAATTCAAAATATTTTCTGTAACCTTTAGTAATCTCTTTATCGTTTATAACAATCACTTTCGGCTCTTTTGACCAATGAATTATCGCAGTCTTATCTCCATAAATATTAATGGCAACAGGACTCGCATATTTCTTCGGCAAATACCTAATCTTCGCCTTCTTAATCCGAGACAAATTCCGAGAAACGGTAATCACGCGGGTATCAATTTTCCTCCGTATTCTTTTCTTATCATACCAATTAAAATAATACTTCAAAACATCTGAAGCGGATTCATAAGCTCCCAAAATCAAAATCTCTTTTTCATCTAATTGGCTTTCAAAAACCGCCTTCAAAGCTTTGTGCCCCTTATAAAAAAGTGTCTCTTCCTTATTTTTTTTCGAATTATATTTCTCTTTCAAAGAATCTACAACCGGAATCAGAGAGTTTTCTTTTTCTCTAACCAACTCAATTATCCTTTTGGGGTCAGAAGCGCTAAAAATTCTTCGGTTATTTTTTAAAATATACCCTATAAGACCTTTTTTAATCAACATCTCGGTAACATCATAAACAGTTCTCCTATGAAGTCCAGATTTTCTAGCAATCTGCCCAGCAAGACTAGGGCCTAAATCGAGCAAGGCTAAATAAATTTTTTCTTCATTTCCTGTCAATCCTGCTAATTTCAACCCATCCATAAAATAAAATAGCCAAAGAACATATTTATACTTTGTGGTGAAGTTTATCACCTCATAAATCTATCTACTAAATTTCTTATATAATTCTAACTAAATAGGAGAAAAACAAAATGACAGAAACAGAAAGTGCATTAATTCGTTTAATCGCAACAGATAGACTCCATATACCAATATCGAGTATAAGCGGGAAGTTAAAGCGTGCAAAACCAAAATTAGTTGAAGCTGTGGATTTTCCAGGAAAAACATTTGAAGGCGATAGAGCTTATGCCAGAATAGAAAATAGTAATACTATGAAGGCAAAGGGAATGAGGGCAGGAGTAGAAGCCTTTTCAGAAGCACATCCAAAATATGGAGCAATCCTCCAAGAAATGATTGCAGAAGAGAGAGAAGTTAGAAAAAGCACATTATATTTTGGGATGTATGAAGGCACAAGACTCTCATCTAATGATTATATGGGTGTAATGACAAATCTCGGATTCACCCCAGAAAGAGCAGAAATGCTTTATGGAGAATTAATGAAAGTCAGTAGAAACATGACTAGAAAGCGAGATGAAGTGGAAAGGGATATTCTAATCAACCAACATTTCTAATCCCAAAAAATTTATTTATTTTATTTTTTTAAAAAAAATGCGCGAGCCGGGATTCGAACCCGGGTCACAACGTTGGCAACGTCATATTCTGCCACTAAACTACCCACGCATGTTTTTTGTATGTTGCAGGGGTTCTCGAACCCCGAGCGTTTAGGTCTTGAACTATTTTTGTATCTTCAAGACCTGGGCGCGAGTTTGGTCACAACGTTGGCAACGTCATATTCTGCCACTAAACTACCCGCGCATAATTCTATTCTGAAACCCACTTATTTAAAACTTTTCAAATCACAAGTATTAAATAAGTTCCACCCTTATTCAAACTGAGGTGAACATGGAGATAATAAAAGCAAGTGGGGGGAGAGTTTCCTTCAAAAAAAAGAAAATTGAAAGAAGTGTAATCAGAGCAGGGGCTTCTAAAGATTTAGCAAAAAACATAGCCAACCAAGTAGAAAAGAAAATTCACAAAGAAGATAACACTAAAAGAATTTTAAATCTTACTTTAAAATCTCTAAAGAAAAGACCAGAAATAGCAGCCAGATATGACCTCAAAAGAGCAATAATGAGTCTCGGTCCAAGTGGCTTTCCATTCGAAGAATTCTTCTCACAAGTTCTAAAACATTATGGTTACAAAACACAAGTAGGGGCCCATATTAAAGGAAAAGTTATAACTCAAGAAATCGATATTATAGCTGAAAAGAAACTAAAACACATGATTGAAGCAAAGTACCACAATTCTGCAGGGATTCACACAGATACAAAGGTCGCAATGTACACCTACGCAAGATTTTTAGATATCAAATCAAACCCAAAACAAAAATTCAATAGTGCATGGTTAGTTACTAACACAAGATGCACATCTCAAGCACTAAGATACGCCAAAGGAATTAATTTAAAAGTAATTGGTTGGAGTTACCCAAAAAAAGGAAACCTCCAAGAGCTAATTGAAAATGAAGGGCTCTACCCTGTAACAATTTTCAAAGGAATCTCAAAGAAAATAAAGGAGCACCTCTTCAGAGCAAAAATTGTTCTAGCAAAAGATTTAGCAAACCATAGTACAAAAGAACTCCTACAAAAGACAAACCTAGATAAAAAAACATTAGAAAGAATTCTCAAAGAAGCAAAACAGATTTGTGAAGGCAGAGGCTAATAACAAAAACCTTTTAACCATTCTACTCTATTTCATTCCATGAAAAACATTCGCCAACCAATCGTGACCGTAGCAGGACATGTAGACCATGGAAAAACAAGTATCTTGGACAAGATTAGGGGAACCTCTATTCAAGAAGGAGAAGAGGGAGGTATTACACAAAAAATTTCTTTTACCACTCTCCCAAAAGAGAATATTCAGTCCCGTGCCGGAGAAGTCTTAGATAGTTTCAAAATTCCGGTAGAAATTCCAGGATTATTATTTATTGATACTCCAGGGCACGCAGCATTCACAAATCTTAGAAAAAGGGGAGGTTCCTTAGCAGACATGGCAGTTTTAGTAATTGACATTAATGATGGAATAAAGCCGCAAACAATGGAAGTTCTACAAATTCTAAAAGCAAACAAAACTCCTTTCTTAATCGCCTTAAACAAAATCGACAATATCTCAGGATGGAAAGAAGGGGAGCAAATAGAATCTCAAGCAACAAATGTAAGAGAAAATTTTGAAGAAAAATTCTATACTCTAATGGGAGCCCTACATTCTCACGGATTCACAGCAGAACTCTATTCCAAAATATCAGACTTCACAAAAAGTATTGCAATAGTTCCTTGCTCAGCCCAAACAGGTGAAGGGATTTCAGAGATTCTTGCAATGCTAACTGCCCTATCACAAAAATTCCTAAAAGAAAGAATAGTAATAAAAGATAAAGGAAAGGGGGTAGTCCTCGAAGTAAAAAAAGACAAAACTGCAAACTATCTTGAATGTATTCTCTATGATGGAAAGCTCTCTATAAAAGACGAAATCGCAATAGCATCTCTGGAAGAGAGGCCAATTGTTACAAAAATAAGAAGTATGAGGGAAGCTCAACCACTTAACAAAGGGTTCAAAACAAAAGAAGAAGTAGTTGCAGCATCTGGACTTCAATTACAAATAGTCTCAAAAGAAGAAATCCTTCCAGGAGTGCCTTTTCAAATAATCAATAATAATTTAGAAGAGGTAGAAAAGGAATTCTCTGAAGAACTTTCAGAAGAAATCTCTACAGACCTAACTGGAATCGTAGTAAAAGCAGACTCCCTTGGAAGCCTCGAAGCCCTCTTAGTCCTTCTCAAACAAAAACAAATAAGAGTCCTAAAAGCAGGGATAGGGCCAATCACTAAAAAAGATATTTATACTTCCAACGCATTACCAGAGGAAGACAAAATATTATTAGGTTTTAATGTAAATCTTGCAGAAGATACTGATGTAGAAGAGTTAAAAAATATAAAGGTAATCACTCACCCTGTAGTCTACAAATTAATCGAAAGCTTTGAAGAATGGAAATCTGAAAAATTAAGGGAAATTGAAAAGGGGAAATTATCTGAACTTCCAAAAATAGCAAAAATTACAATTTTAGATTTTGTTTTTAGGAATTCGAGTCCTGCAGTTTTTGGAGTAGAAGTAAATGGGGGGATTTTGAAAAAGGGGGAGAGGTTCATAAATAAGATGGATGAAAAAATTGGACAGATAAAAGAGATACAAGAGGAGAAAAACAATGTCCAAGAAGCTGTAAATGGAAAAGAGGTAGCAATCTCAGTCCCAGGGGTCAATTTTGAAAGACAGTTAGAAGTGGGAGAATCTCTATACACAAACCTCTCCGAAACAGAATTTAGAAAATTCAAACATCACAAAGACCTTCTAACCTCCGAAGAAAAATCAATATTGCAAGAAATAGCTGTAATCAAAAGAAGAACCAACAATACTTGGGGGATTTAATATACCTACCCAATCACGAGTATCTTTTTATACCATAAATTCTTAATTAAAAAATGCCAGAAGAAAATATAAGACCTTGGGGAAGATATGACATCGTTGGAAAAACAAAAGTCATTAGTGTGAATCCAAATGAAGGATTTAGCCTTCAATACCATCAAAGAAGGGATGAATTCTGGAGAGTTTTAAGTGGATCTGGAAGAGTAACTATTGGAGAAGAAACCTATGACGCTAAAGAAGGCGATGCTTACCAAATTCCAAAAGGAACAATCCATAGAATGGAAGCAGGGCCTGAAGGAATAAGCTTTTTAGAAATTGCAACTGGAAATGTAGATGAAGATGACATAGTCAGACTTGAAGATAAATATGGAAGAAAGAGTCCAAACAACAACAATTCTTAAATACTCAAAAAAGTTTTTCAACAAATGAAAAGGCTGGTGATAGACACAGAAACAACAGGGCTTTCTCCACACCATAATAAAATTTTAACGGTGGGGATGCTCCTCATTGATGTAACAAACAAGCACCTAGATATCCTAGATAAAAATCACATATTCATAAAACATGAAAATTACAATGCAAATCCAGATTCTCTTAAGGTAAATAAAATAGATTTGGACAAACACCATGAAATCGCAGTTCATCCACAAATCGCATGCGAACAAATCAACACCTTCGTAGAAAAAAACACGCTCCACGAAACTCCTCTTCTAGGACACAATATCCAATTCGATAAGGGATTTTTAAGCTCACTTTTCAGTCAAGGAGATTCTATATCTTCCTTACATCATGAATCCATTGATACAATGTATCTCTGGAGACGACTACAATCTCTCGGGAGTATTCCAACACATCTGAGAGCAACACTCCAATCATTAGCAGGATTCTTCGAAGTAGATTATTCAAAAGCTCATGATGCCCTAGCCGATTGCCACATCACCGCAAAAGTCTATCATAAAATGCTTGGAATAAAAAAATAGTCAATTAATGAACTCACAAGTAACTATCAAATTTAATATTATGGCAGGTATAACCATTGGGATTTTTTACTAGATAATTTTGATGATAATCTTCAGCCAAATAAAACTTCTTAAATTTTTCAAGTGTTGTAACAACTAATCCACTCCATCTCTTTGATTTATTAACAATCTCAATAAATTTTTCTGCTTGTTTTTTTTCATCATCACTTTGATAAAAAATTGCAGAACGGTATGAATCGCCAATATCATTTCCTTGTTGATTTAGTGTAGAAGGGTTATGAATTCTAAAAAAGAAATCTAATAATCTCTTAAATGAAATAACTTTAGGGTCATAAATAACCTCTATAGCCTCTGAATGCCCTGGATGATTCTCATAGTTTGGATTTTCATTTTCTCCACCTGTATATCCAACATTTGTATCTTCCACTCCTTTTTGCTTTCTAAAAAGTTCTTCCATCCCCCAAAAACAACCCCCTGAAAAATACGCCTTCTTAAAATTTTCTTTGACCATTTATTTTTCCTTCCTTTCCATTATGTTTCCAGGAATAAAATCTAAGGAAATAGAATTCACGCAATGCCTAACATTTTTTCGAGTTTGATTCTCCCCTTCAAAAACATGCCCTAAATGGCCCTTGCAGTTAGAACACATAATCTCAATCCGTTGCCCATCTCTATCTTTTTTTCTCTCAATCGCCCCGGGAATTTCATCGTCAAAACTTGGCCAACCGCATTTTGAAGAAAATTTATCCTCAGATTTATAAAGTTTAGAATTACATTGCTTACAAATATAGGTTCCAACTTTATTATGATTATTAAACCTCCCAGTTCCTGGAATCTCGGTACCCCCATCTAGGATTACTCTTTTTTCTTCTTTACTAAGAATATTATAATTTTTCATAATAACCTCTAAAAAGACAATTGTTAAATAAATATAAATCTTCCTAAAATAAAATAAATATGCTCAAAATTCTTAGCAAACGGAGTGCGACCGAATTTACATGAGATTGTCCTCAATTGAATCCCAACAAATAAACTTAAAAACCCACTCAAATACAAAATACCATGACATTTAAAATTAATGTGTCCCACAACGGAAAAACATATAAGACTGAAACAGAAGACGAAAAGTTAGTCGGACTCTCAATCAACGATAAGACAGACGGAAAAGAAGTCAATGAAGATTTGGCAGGTTACGAGCTAGAAATTACAGGAACTTCAGATAAAGCAGGATTCGCAGGAATGCCAAATATCGATGGACCTAATTTAAAAAAAGCACTTCTAGGATATGGAAGAGGGATGAAACAAAAGCCAAAAGGAGCAAGGGGTGGAAACACAAAACCAAAAGGACTAAGACTCAGGAAAACTGTCAGAGGAAAAGAAATCTCCCCATCCACTGTTCAGATTAACACAAAGGTCTTAAAAGAAGGAAATAAGAAATTCTCTGACCTTTTCGAAAAGCCAAAAGAAACAGAAGCCCCAGCAGAAGAATCTAAAAGTGAATAGTTCCCAAACAAATCTTTAAAAACTCCGTCAACCTACTCAAACAATGGGTGTGTCAGATATTATGAATAGTCTAACAGGATTTCTCACAGGAGAGACCAACACTATGTTCACGCTTCTCTTCTTCACAGCAATAATCGTCCTCTATTCTGTCTTCGTATATTACTTCTATCAATTCCTAGCGAAAAAAAATATCATCGAACTAAATCTTAACCAATATAACACTTACAGCAACCCTGCCTTCGTAAAATTCTTCGCAGTAGTCTTCTATATATTAGAATACATAGTCTTTCTTCCAGTTGTAACATTCTTTTGGTTTACAATTCTCGCAATCCTAATCCTAATACTTGCAGAAGGAGTAAGTATAAATTCTGTCCTCCTAATTACAACAGCCCTCGTAGCTTCAGTCAGAGCAACTTCGTATGTCAGTCAAAACCTCTCAAGAGATTTAGCAAAAATGATTCCTTTCACACTACTAGCAATTGCAATAACAAAACCAGGGTTTTTTGAAATCTCTTCCCTTATTGCAAGAATCTCCGAGGTTCCAGCCCTTTTCACAAATGTTCCATTCTATCTTCTATTCATAGTCTCCATTGAATTAATAATGAGGATAGTAGATTTCGCAAATGGAGTTTTCAGCGCAGAAGCAGCAGAAGAAAGCTCAGAGAATAATTCTGAAGAGTAAATCAACAAAACTCTCTTTCTTCCAAAAAAATCCCTTCCCAAACCTTAAAAACCCTTCCTCCTACCAAAATATATGACAGAAAAATTAGACATCTCTAAACTAGACACAATCAATTGTGGGATAGTTGGACATATAGACCATGGAAAAACAACTCTCCTCCAAAGACTTTCAGGAAAGTGGGCAGATACTCATTCAGAAGAATTGAAAAGAGGGATTACAATAAAATTAGGATATGCAGATGCAATTGTAAAAGAATCAAAAGGGGAATTTACTGTAGATAAAGATTCAAAAGGCAAACCATGTAGATACATAACTTTCGTAGACGCTCCGGGACATGAAATGTTGATGGCGACAATGCTCTCAGGGGCGGCAATCATGGACGCGGCAATTCTAGTCGTCGCAGCAAATGAAGGAATAAAACCTCAAACACAAGAACACCTTGTAGCACTAAAAGCAAAAAACATCAAAAACGTAATAATCGTCCAAAACAAAATAGACCTAGTTTCAAAAGAAAAAGCAATAGAAAACTACAAAGCAATAAAGGAATTTGTAAAAGGAACAATCGCAGAAAATTCACCAATAATCCCAATCTCTGCACAACAAGGGATAAACCTTGACAAAGTCCTTGAAGAATTATGTAAGATTGAAATTTCAAAAAAAGATGAAAAAGAAAAGCCAATTTTTTTCATAGCTAGAAGTTTTGATATTAATAAACCTGGAACAAAAATAGAAAAGTTGCATGGAGGAGTTCTTGGAGGAGCATTAAAAAAAGGAATCTTAAAAATCGGAGATACTATCGAAATAAAACCCGGGTATTCTTATCAAAAACAAAACCAATACCATTACCAAACTGTTAAATCCAAAATAGTCTCAATGCAGAAAGGGGATTATCAAATAACAGAGGCAACACCTGGAGGAAGCCTAGCAATTGAAACGGAACTTGATCCAGGATTAACAAAGGCAGATGCACTATCTGGGGGAATAGCTTCAATAGAAGGAAATCTCCCAGAAATAACTGAAGAAATCAAAATAAATTTCACACTATTCGAAGAAGTTCTTGGAACCGGAAAACATGAAGTAGTTCAAGAATTAAAAATGAATGAAATGTTAATGTTAAGTATGAATACTTCAATTACGGTTGGACAGATTACAAAGATAGAAAAAAATTCTATAACGCTAAAATTAAAAATACCAGTAGTTCCATTGAAAGGAGAATCTATAGGGATGGCGCGAAACCTAAACGGCCACTGGAGACTAATCGGTTTTGGCTCAATTGAATAACCATCAAATATATTTATATAACCAAAAAACATTAATCACTTATGGAAAGAGGTATAAAAAATAAACAGATAGTTCCAAAAACTAATCCTATAAACAAACCTATTCAAAAACCTAAAACCTCGGTTACTTCAAAGACAATTGTAAAAAAACCAGTAGCTCAAACAAAAAATCAAACTCAGGGGTTAATACCTAAACAAAATCCAAAAAAACCAATAGGTTACAGATATGTCGGTGGAGAATCTTTCGCACAGATGATTAGAAAATCAATTCCAAAAGAAATGATTCCCACAAATCTCACAGGAAAAATCTTAGGTTTCGTTTTTTTGGCGGTTGTAATAATCTCTCTATTCCAATTCCCAATAGGTCAATTCTTAAAGGGAGATATAAGTGTGAGTATCAAGGTAGGTCTTCCAAGAGTCTTCTTAGAGTTCAGCCTATCTGACCCTTCAAAAAATCCAATAAAAATTTGGAACTTAGCCTTGGACCTCTTCTTCTATATTTTGATAGCTTACACAATTGAAGTTATAATTAACATAGTTAAAGGTACTTCGTTATTTACTTCAAATAAGGATTTGAGGAAACTTCCAAAGACTTTCAAAAACAGAAAAGAAACCATTGCAGAGAAAGTTACAAAAGAAGTTTTCAAAAAAGAAGTTAAGCCTAAACCTGCAACAAAAAATCCCTCTCAAAAAACAATAGTGAAAAAAGCTACACCAATAAGAAGACCAACACCCTCTATGAAAAAAGTTTAATCTCTAAAAATAATTCTCCTATTCAACAATCCCATCATCCAGAGGAACTCTTGTTATATCGCTAACCTTATCTCCAGATTTCAAATTAATAACCCTCACACCTTGTGTCGCTCGACCCATAATCCGAATATTCTTAACGGGGGTCCGAATCACAATTCCCTTCTCTGTCGACATAATAATGTTATCTGTATTTGTAACAGACCTAGAAGTCACAATTTTCCCAGTCTTTTCAGTCACTTTCATATTAATAACACCTTTTCCGGCACGGCCAGTTAGCCTATAATCTTCAATCTCACTCCGCTTACCATAACCATTTCGAGTAATTGTTAACATAGAAAATTTATCTCGCCCTTCTTCAGGCAAAACTTCAACAGAAACGACCTTATCATCTCCGACCAACTTAATTCCGGCAACACCATAGGATGCTCTTCCCATTGACCTAACCTCATCACTATTAAATCGAATAGCTTGTCCATTTCTAGAAACCAAAAGAACTTCTTGATGTTCTTTCAATGGCTTGACTCCTATCAATGTATCCCCAGTCTCCACAACCTTAATAGCTTTAATTCCGCCCTTCCGAGGATTACTAAATTGAGACAACTCAATCTTCTTAACAACTCCTTTCATAGTCACCATCATCAAAAAATCTTTAAATTCCTTAACAGCCAAAACAGAAGTTACCTTCTCATCCTTCAAGGAAAGCAGATTAATAATCGCCTTACCTTTAGAACTCTTAGCCGACGCAGGAATTTCATAAGCCTTTAACCAATGAACTTTCCCCTTATCTGTAAAGAACAACATATAATCGTGAGTCGAACAAGTCAAAACCTCTTTGACAAAATCACTCTCAGTCAAATCTGAACCAATAACTCCTTTTCCGCCTCTCTTTTGCTCCCTATATTGCTCCAAATCAATTCTCTTAATATAGCCTTTCTCTGTAATAGTCACAACAACATCTTTCTTATCTACAATATCTTTCTCTTCTAGTTCCTGAACTCTGCCAACAACCTTTGTCTTCCGATTATCTCCATAGTTTTCCTTCAATTCTTTCAAGTCATGTTTAATAATCTTCAAAATCTCATTCTCATCTCCAAGAATCTTATTAAGCTTTTCAATCAAAGTTTTCAAATCTCCTTCTTCCTTTTGGAGCTTTTCAAATTCTAAGGAAGTAATCTGATGTAACCTCATTTCTAGAATAGCTTCGGTTTGTTTATCTGTAAGCTTAAATTTAGTTTTTAAACCACTAGCTGCATCTGCCTTAGATTTCGAAGCCCTAATCAATTTAACAACTGCATCTATATTCGACTGAGCAACTAAAAGCCCCTCGACTATATGTAATCTTTTCTCGGCCTTAGCCAAATCAAATTCCTTAGTCTTTCTAACAACTCCCTGCCTATGTCCGACATAAACTTTGATATATTCCCTAAGGTTCAAGAGCCTTGGAACCCGATTCACCAGGGCCAACATATTGACATTAAAACTAACCCGAAGGTTCGTAAACTTATACATTCTATTCAGAGTAAATTTAGGCTCTGTTCCTTTCCGAAGCTCAATAACAATCCTAACACTCCCTTTAGAAGATTCGTCACGGATATCTGAAATGTCTGGGAGTTTCTTATCACGAACAAGAATAGCAATCTGTTCTACTAAATTAGACTTATTAACTTGATAGGGAATCTCTGTAATAATAATCTTCGCCTTACCTGAAGCTTTCTTAGGTTCTTCAATAGTAGTCTTTCCATCAATAATCAATTTACCTTTTCCCTCAGTATAAATTCTCCTTAACTCCCCACTAACCATTCCTCCTGTTGGAAAATCTGGTGCCTTAATAGCACTAATAAGTTCTTTATCTTCACATTCAGGATTCTCCAAATAAGTCATAATAGCATCACAAGTATTATTCAAATTATGTGGAGGAATATTTGTAGCCATTCCCACTGCAATTCCACTTCCACCGTTCAATAACAAGTTTGGAAGTTTTCCAGGCATAACAACTGGCTCGCTCAAACTATTATCAAAATTATTTATCATCTCAACAGTCTTCTTATCAATATCCAAAAGTAGTTCGTCACTAATCTTCTCCATCTTAGCCTCAGTATATCTCGACGCAGCAGCATTGTCACCATCCATAGAACCAAAATTACCTTGGCCAATAACAAGAGGATACCTCAATGAAAAGGGTTGTGCCATTCGAACCATAGAATCATAAATCGCCATATCGCCATGAGGATGATACTTCCCCATTGTATCTCCAACAATCCTTGCAGATTTTTTAGTCTGTTTATTATGATGAATCCCCATCTCATTCATCGCCCAAAGAATTCTTCTATGGACTGGTTTCAAACCATCTTCTGCTGATGGCAAAGCACGCGCTACAATCACCGACATAGCATAATTCAAATAAGCCTCTCTCATCTCAGTTGAAATCTCTGCGTCAATTAACTCCTTAGCCTTAACACTTTCTCTAAGCTCTTCCCTCTTTTTCTGGAATTCGCCAGCCTCTTCAACTGCGTCATCCCTATTCCCAATATCTTTTACCCCTCCATTCTCAATTACTTCCCCTGTGGGTGCCATATTATTTTTTTCCTCCTTTTGTTTTAGCTTTTTTAACTACTTTCTTTTTACTTTTCATTTTCATCTCCAATTCCTTTTCAGTAATATGCAAAACAGGAAAACTTGGCATCTCAAAAGAACAATCCTTACATCTCATCTTCGGAGCCATCCCAAGCCAACTACTAAGACCAAAAACATACTTCACATTAAAACTCCTGCACGAAGGACAAAATTTCGCAGTTATCTTTTTATCTTTCATTACAAATCAACCTCCGCCTTATCGGCATTTTCTTCAATAAATTGTTTTCTCGGAGCAACAACATCTCCCATCAATAAGGAAAAGGTCTCATCAGCTTCAACTGCATCCTCAATAGAAACTTGCTTCAACCTACGAGTCTTAGGATTCATTGTAGTATCCCATAATTGCTCATCATTCATCTCCCCAAGTCCCTTAAACCGACTAACTTCTCCCTTACCTCCAAGGTCATCCATTTTCTTTTTCAATTCTTCAGCAGAATAAACATAATGGTCCTTCGTCCCTTTCTTAATTTTAAAGAAGGGGGCCACTGCAACAAAAATATGTCCTGCTTCAATTAATTGAGGAGTATATCTGAAAAACAAGGTCAACAAAAGTGCCTTAATATGTTGCCCATCAACATCCGCATCTGTCATAATAATAATCTTATTATATCTCAGTTTTTCAATGTCAAATGACTCCCCCACACTTGTCCCCATAGCTGTAATCAAATTTGAAATTTGTTCTGAACCAAGAGCCTTCGCAGGATTAGATTTCTCAACATTCAAAACTTTCCCACGCAATGGTAAAATTGCCTGAGTCTCTCGGTCCCGTCCCCCCTTAGCAGTTCCTCCAGCAGAATCTCCCTCAACAACATAAAGTTCTGTCAACTCTTTCTTACGACTTGAACAATCCGCTAACTTTCCTGGAAGACCACTTCCTACACTAAGAGCATTTTTCCGACGAACCAAGTCCTTAGCTTTCTTTGCGGCCTCTCGAGCCTTTAAAGCGGCAGTCGCCTTAATAAGAATTGATTTAGCAATCGAAGGATTCTCTTCCAAAAAATCATTCAATGCAGTAGTCGCCATAGAATCTACAATTCCTTTAATTTCTCCGTTCCCAAGCTTCGTCTTCGTCTGACCTTCAAATTGGGGGTCTTGCATTTTCAAAGAAATCACGGCAGTAATTCCTTCACGAACATCATCTCCTGTAAGTTTTTGTCCTTTTTTCAAAACCCCTTTCTTCGTTCCATAATCATTAATCACCCTAGTCAATGCGGACTTCAAGCCAGCAACATGGGTTCCCCCTTCAATTGTATTAATACTATTCACAAATCCTTGAATATTCTCATTAAAGGAATCGGAATACTGAATTGAAACTTCTGCAATCGTAGTTCCCTCTTCTTTCTTAAAATGTATGGGCTTAGTATGGATTGGCTTCCGAGTTTTATTCAACCACTTAACGAATTCAATCAACCCACCTTCATAATAGAATGTTTCACTCTTTTCTTTATCTCCCCTTAAATCTGTAAAAATAATTTTCAATCCAGCATTCAAAAAACAAGTTTCCCTAAATCGAGTAGCTAAAGTCTTATAATCAAAATCGATTGTTGTAAAAATTTTATCATCAGGATGAAATGTGACTTTTGTCCCATGCTCTTTTTTATCTGCCTTTCCAATAACTTTAACATCTGCCTTAGGGATTCCAATTTTATAACTTTGACTATAAATCTTTCCTCCTTTTCTAACTTCCACAACCATGTCCTTAGATAAAGCAGAAACAACAGAAATTCCTACTCCATGAAGACCTCCACTAACCGCATACGCCTTATTATCAAACTTCCCTCCTGCATGAAGTTTAGTAACAATAACTTCCATCGCAGGTTTCTTATAAACAGGATGCGGGTCAACTGGCATTCCCCTCCCATCATCCTGAACAGTCATAGAATTGTCTTTATTAATTGTAATATTTATAGTCCCACAAATCCCTGCCATATGTTCATCAACGGAATTATCTACAACCTCATAGACCATATGATGAAGCCCATACTTATCAGTAGACCCAATATACATCCCAGGCCTTTTTCGAACAGCCTCTAGTCCTTCTAAAACAGTAATATCTTTTGCCGAATAATCTTTCGCCATTTTTAATACGTCCTCCAAAAAATGGAGAATGAAAATCTTTGATTTACTTTATTTGCCATGCAATTTTATCTCTTTTCATGACAAAAAAACAAAACTACTTTATAAACATTTGTGTCCAAAAATCAAGATTTATCGACGACAAATGAAAAACTATGTAAAAACTATTCAATAAAATCTTAAGCTAAATTCACTTCCCTTTCTTCGTCTTCAAAGCTTTCTTCCCAGTCTTCAAAGCCGCCTTTTCCTTCTTCCCAGATTCCTTAGCTTCCATCCGAGCCTTATAACTAGCATCCTTCTTAGCCTTTTCCGTCTTAACAACATCCGATTTCCTAATCCACTTCACCTTTTTATTCTGTCTTCCCATTTCACTATTCTTCCGACACTTTGAAGAACAATAATATCTTACAGAACCTTCTTTCTGAACTACTGTCGTTCCTCTTGGAAACTCATAATTATCCTTACAAAAAGAACAAACAGCCATTTTATTGAGAACCTCCACGCTTTATTTTTTTTCGGGCAGTCCTCGCCTCAATTTCAGTTTCTCTAAGCATCAGAATATCTCTTCTTTTAACAGGTCCACGAACATTTCTCCTCATAGATTTTCCACGATTTTTTCCTTGTAAAATTTTACATCTAACTTGGCTAATTTCTCCACGTGTTCCAGCTCTTCCAAGAATCTCTTCAACAATTGCTGGAACTGCACCTTCTTCAGTTAACTTCTCTGAGCCTCTTGACGCTCCTTGCTTCTTTTCCTGTTTTACTTGTGTCTTAGCCATTTTCTATTTCAGAGAAATTATTTGAAAAGGGTTCTCATGCCCTTTTGGTACCATCTTCTATAATGTAAAATCCAATTGGATTAATCAAGTTTTGCTTCGCCAGCTGTTATAACAGCAACAGCAGCAGTAGGCCTATTAATTCCTACACTAATCCCGAGTTTCTCCCTAGAATCTGCTTCAGCAAATTTGATACCTTTTTCATTACATAAAATAGGTAAGTGCTGTGTCAATTCTTTAGGATCAATGTCAGATGCAACAACAACGTATTTCGCTACTCCTCGTTCAACTGCCTTAGTAACTTCATTAACGCCCTTGTCAACTTTCCCAGTCTTTGCCGCTTTCTCAACAATATCATATACTGATTCCATTTTTGATTTTTTCGATTTAGTTCCAAGAAGTCCTCCTCAGAAACCGAAGGTTCCTTCATTGGTACAATCTAAGCGAAATTTCAATTTATAAAACTTTCGACAGGGAAAAATCTTCTAACAACCAGTCCCCATTAGCAAACAGCCCCATTAAGACAAGAAGTCTTCCTATAGGACTTTACCAACGGCAAAAAATCTCCTCCATTTGAAATATCCCCATTAGAATTATATGGAATTTGAGTATCTCCGATTCCGTCACCATCGGCATCTAACCCAGAATAACCAGACCAGAAATTCCCTCCAATGAAATGGCCTCTAATAATATTCTCTCCAGGAGTTTTAGTAACATTCCAAAAATTATTCCCGTCATCCCTAGCATTTCTTATGTTTCTAAAATAGTTATTATAAATGAGATTGTTTGAGGAAGCTGATAGGAATATTCCCCAATTAGTGTTTGATTTTATGGTGTTTGATTTTAGGATGTTATCTATAGAAGAGGTAATATAGATGCCACGATTAAGGTTTGAGTTGGCTATGTTAGAGGTTAGAATGTTGTTTGATGAGGAATAAATGGA
>CAYMMZ010000003.1:23992-39079 GCA_964391715.1 Candidatus Woesearchaeota archaeon
ATGGAAATACCATAAAATGAGTTTGAGTTGGCGGTGTTGCTTATTAGAGTATTATTGTTTGAAAAGGTGGAAAGCTGGATACCTATTAGATTATTTGAATTGGCAGTGTTGTTTGTTAGGATGTTGTTTGATGAGGAATCTATATTGATGCCATCATACTTGTTTGAATTAGCAATGTTGTTTGTGAGGATATTGTTTAGGGAGGTGAAAGAAATCCGTATGCCATAATTGTTTGAGTTGGCTATGTTAGAAGTTAGGATGTTGTTTGATGAGGTAGAAAGAGATATACCGTTTACTCCATTGAAGCTGAAAGTGTTGGAAGTTAAAGTGTTGTTTGAGGAGAAAATGATAATGCCTAGATTTTGGTTTGAGTTGGCAGTGTTGTTTGTGATGATGTTGTTGGTTGAAAGAGATGAAATCCAGATGCCATACTTGTTCGCGTTTGCGGTGTTGGAAGTTAAGATGTTGTTTAAAGTAGACTGGAGACCAATACCACTAATAAACCCCTGTATATTACAGTCCTTGATTTCTATATCATCATATCCATTGTTGGAGATACCCGTACCAAATCCTCCCTGTCCTAAAATATTAAAACCTCCACAATCCAATGTAATTCCAGAAGCCCCAATATCAATTCCATTAGAAGAACAATTCAGAAGATTAGAATCTAAAGTGGTATTGTTAATTATTTTATCTCCACAACTAACATGCGTAGCTGAGACAACATCAAAACTAACAAAAAATATGATGGCTAATAAAATCCAAACAAAAAACTTTTTATCCATATTCTAAAAGTAATTATGTGGGTTTAAAAATATTTACCTACTCCCTCCATAACAAACCATCCTTACAACCCAAGCCTACTTTCTTCTGCAATTTTCCGATTCATAAACTCAGGATTATATCTCTCCGCGAAAGTGTGTGGACAATTCGGACCACAATCAATTTCAGTAACTTCTCCGGTCCACCTATCATAAATAGCAGTCTTCATAGGACCAATTTGGGAATGATATACTTGTTCTACTTCTCTCAAGAAATTTTTTTTATTTTCTCCAGGAGTTGAATAATAAACAATGGTATCTAAAACTCCTAATTGGTCCTTAGAAGGGAAAACTTCAGAGATTTCATTAGCAACGCTAAGGTAAGCAATATTTCTACTAGGATTTTTATCTATAAATCTCTCTAACTCAGAAACTTCTGGAGAAATACAACTAATAGACCCTGCAAGAAGGAGTGCCAATGAAAACTTCGAATCCATTCTAAATAAGAAAAAAACGTTTTTTAAAAATGTTTTGTAGTTTTTGATTATAATCAGAATATTAAAATCCTGCATTAAAAAACCAAAACATTGCCCTTAATGAAAAATAATTCATTTCCACTTAACATTTACTTCATCAGTCCTTTCTCTCGGAGCAATATCAACTTCATCTAAATCCTTAGTACCATAACCATTCTTATACATCTTCAATCCAAGATATCCAATCATCGCAGCATTATCAACTAACAAAGGTCTTGGAGGACAAAAAAACCGAGCCCCTCTCTCCTCACACATTATCTTGCACATCTCCTTTAAACGAGAATTACAAGCAACGCCTCCTCCAAGTAAAAGCTCTTTTTTCCCAGTATGAGCAAGTGCCCTCTCACTAGCTTCAACTAACATAGCAAAAACCGTCTCCTGCATAGAATAGGATAGTTCTTCTATTTTTTTTCCTTTATCCAAAAGCGTCTTCAATTTAGTCTGCAATCCTGAAAAAGCAACATCCATTCCTTTTATTGAATAAGGTAGCTCTAAAAGGTCTCCTTTAAAACTACTCGCAAGTTTTTCTACCTTTGGACCTCCAGGAAATCCAAGCCCTGCAAATCGAGCAAAAGTATCGATAAAATTCCCAACCCCCAAATCAAGAGTCTCTCCAAAAACCCTATACTTCCCAGACTCATAAGCAATAACCTGGGTATTAGCTCCAGAAGCATAAAGCATCACAGGATCTTTTGCCCCTGTTGTCTCACCGATTTCTAAATGTGCTATGCAATGATTAACACAAACTATAGGTACTTCTAATTTTTTTGATAATTTTTTTGCAAAGGCCATCCCCTCTAATAAACAAGGAGCCAAACCTGGAGAGTTTGAAAGAGCAATTACTTCAATTTCATCCTCTTTTATATTTGCTTTAGACAATGCTTCTTTGTAGACTTTTGGAGCATTCTCTTTATGATGCTTTCTAACTTCTATTGGAATCATTCCTCCTGTTTTAGTAGTATAACTATCATTAACATTAGACAAAATCTTTCCTTCAAAATCCAAAACAGCACAACCAAAGGTATGTGCAGTAGTCTCAATTCCTAAGAGATATTTCATAAAATAAAAAACAAATCACAATTTAAAAGAATTTCCCACAAACTTATAAATACCCCGTTCCCTTTTTTCTTCCATGATAGACGAAAAAGAAAAAAAGATGCTTGATTTAATCAAATTGGTCTCTCCAGGAACACCTTTAAGAAATGTAATCAACGATATTCTAAGGTCAGGCCTTGGAGCAATGATTATTTTTGATTCTCAAGAACTTCAGTCAAAAAAAATATTTGAGGGAGGATTTAAGATAAATTCAAGATTTACTTCCGAAAAATTATTTGAACTATGTAAAATGGATGGAGCAATAATTTTATCTCCAGATTTAAAAAGAATTCTCTATGCAAATGTAGTAATGGACCCTGATAGTTCTATCCATACCTCTGAAACAGGAACTAGACACAAAGCATCTGAGAGAACCGCAAAACAAGCAGATACTTTTGTAATTGCAGTTTCTGAAAGAAAAAAGAAAACTACTCTCTATCATGGCTCATCGAAATATTACCTAAAAACCACCGACGAATTATTAAGAAATACGAGTGCCACAATAAATATTTTAGAAAAACAAAGAGAAAGTCTTGAAGAATCTAAAAGTAACTTAAATATTTTAGAAATGTCAGAATTAGTCTCTGTAAATGATGTTTGTAAGGTAATCCAGAGGGCTGAAATGATTATGAAAACTTCTGAGTTTGTCAAGAGAAATTTTACAGAATTAGGAAAGGAGGGGAATGTAATGCATATGAGATTCAGGGAATTAGTAAGAGGTGTAGAAAAAACAATAGAAGGAATTCTAAGAGATTATTCCATACTAACGCTAAAAAAATCAAAAAATATTCTTTCAAATATCACCTTTGAAGGATTGTTAGACCTCGAATCAATTGCAAGATTAACTCTTGAAAAAAGTCTCGAGGAGAGCATCCATCCAAGAGGGTATAGATTCTTATCACATTTGACAATTTCAAAAAAAGAAATATCTCAGATAGTAAATCAATTCAAAGATATAAAGCACATCTTAGAGGCTGATTCGGTCCTATTTGAACCAATTCTAAAAAATAGAGCAAAAATAATCATAGAAGAAATAATCAATCTTCGAGAACAAATTCTTAATGGGAAGGTAGTTTGTTAATGATTTCTCAAAATAAGTTGGAAGAACTAAGGGAGAATTTAGAAAATTCCCAAAACCCTTTATTTTTCTTTGACAACGATACTGACGGATTATGCGCCTTCCTAATTCTTCGAAGAGCACTTGGTAGAGGTAGAGGAGTCGCTATAAAATCATTCCCAGATTTAAAAGACCAATATTTGAGAAAAATTGATGAACTAAATCCAGATACAATAATAGTCCTCGATAAAGCAGAAATTAGCGAAGAATTCCTAAAAGGAACAGAAGAGAGAAACCTTCCAGTAATCTGGATAGACCATCATCATACAAATACTCCAAAAAAATTAATTGAAAAAACAAATTATTACAATTCCTTACCTGAAGCAGAACCAACAACCTACATTGCCCAAAAAGTTTTTAACAGAAAAGAGGACAGGTGGCTAGCAATGATTGGGTGTATCGGAGATGTATACATGCCAGAATTCGCACAAGATTTTGAAAAAGAATCTCCAGAACTTTTCAATTCTAAACTCTCTCCATTTGAAGCACTCCATTCAACAGAAATTGGAAAGATGGTCTTAATGTTAAACTTTGGATTAATGGATTCGATAACTAATGTTGTAAATCTCCAAAAATATCTATTTAAGGCCAAAAACGCATACGACCTCCTAGAAGAAAATAAGTATACCAAACAATTCCACAAAAGATACAATGAGCTAAACGAATTTTATAAAAAACAAATTGGAAAGGCTGAAGAAAACTTAGATAATTCAAAAGTTTTACTTTTTTCTTATTCTGGAAACACAAGCATGTCTTCCCAGATATCTAATAGACTTATGTTCAACCACCCAGATAAACTAATTATTGTAGCCTTCAAAAGACCCGAGAAGGTAAACATCTCCATTCGTGGTCCTAAAGCCCTCAAAATAACCAAAGAACTCATAAAAGATATTGAAGGTGCGACAGGCGGAGGTCACAATGAAGCAACTGGTGCCATGGTTCCAATTGATAGTTGGGATAAGTTTCGAGAAAGAATTAGAGAACTCAAGGAATTATAAACCTCTCTACAACAACAATTCTTAAATAAACCCCATTCTTAAAAACAATATGCCAAGAAGAAAGACGACTCAAGAACATAGAAAAGATGAAGCACAAATAAGAGCTAACCAAGAAAGAAATCCGTCATTAAAATTAGGTCTTGGAGATTTAATACATAGAGCTAATGAATTATATCACCAAAATAACCATGTGGTTCTTCCAGAAGAAAGAGTTCCAGAAGAAAGTCTACCAATCTATCAAGAATATCAGAAGATAATTACCGAGCTCAACAGAAGAGGTTCTGAATATGAAGAAGTAGATATTATTGCTAGAAAAAATGGACAAAGAAGGCTATGCTAAATTCTTAAATTATTTAAACAAAACCCTTAAAAACCATTTTTCTTTTCTAAAAATATGACTTACACAAGAGTAATCCCAATTTACTAATCTCTCAGTCACGACTATCCTAAATTTTATTCTATAAAATGATAAACGACAAAGAAAAACATGCAAGAGAAAATATTCTTCGTGAAAGTGAAGAAGCAGAAGGCCTATCTGTAAAAGGATATGACTTTAACGAAGGAATCAATTACGAAAAAATTCTAGATAGCTATGCAACAACAGGAGCACAGGCTACAAACCTTGCAAAAGCAATCGAAGTAATAAAAGAAATGAGGGAGACCAAGGCATTCATCTATCTCGGCTATACATCAAATATGGTCACAGGAGGTCTTCGAGAAATCTTCAGATTCTTAGTAGAGCACAAATTAATAGACGCGATTGTCACAACTGCTGGAGGTATCGAAGAAGATATAATCAAATGCTTAGGAGATTTTAAAATTGGAGAGTTCACATCCTCTGGAAAAAAACTCAGGGACAAGGGAATCAATAGAGCTGGAAACATCCTAATTCCAAACTCAAGGTATTGTAGGTTTGAAGACTTCATAATCCCATTACTAGAAAAAGAAAATAAAAAACAAAAGGAAACTGGAGAGATTATAACGCCAACAAAATTAATCCACCTCTTAGGAAAAGAAATAAACAAAAAAGATTCAATTTATTATTGGGCAGAGAAAAACAAAATACCTGTATTCTGTCCAGCAATAACTGATGGCTCCATAGGTGACATGATTTACTTTTTCAAGAGCAAGCACCCTGAATTCAAAATAGATATTTCAGACGACATAGTAGAAATAAATAATTCAACAATCGGAAAAGAAAAAACAGGGATGATAATTCTTGGAGGAGGGGTAATTAAGCATCATATATGTAATGCAAATATGTTCAGAAATGGAGCAGACTATGCCGTCTATATTAATAACGCACAAGAATCAGATGGCTCAGATGCCGGAGCAAAACCAGATGAAGCAGTCTCTTGGGGGAAAATCACAAAAGAAGCAAAAACAATAAAAGTCCATGGAGACGCCTCAATTATATTCCCCCTAGTTGTCGCGAAGACATTCGCTAACCTCTAACTTCAGCCAATCTTTCTTGAATTTGAAAAGCTCTTTTCGCAATTTCCCCAGCACATCCAGAACCATTAGTCTCAAGATTCTCAAACAACTCTCTTGCTTGTTCAATCCTCTCCATCTTTCCCTTCATTATTTATTTAACCTCCAACCTTTAATTCTCATTTATCTAACCTCACACCTTTTTCCTCCAGAAGACGCATAACCGCTTTATCGACAAAATTTCGCTTTGACGGAAATTCCACCTTATTCAATCTATCAGAAATATAATCTTGAACTTCCTTGTCCAACCATCTACTCACTTTAACTGCTATATCTTTCCGTCTCCGAGTTACCATAAATATACTAATGGTAACCATTAGTATATAAATGTTATGCAAGGAAATCCGTAAAACAACAATCTAACCGCAAGCAGAACCAATCACCACTACACCTCACAAGCTAATCAAAACCCAAAAAGCATTACTAATCTCCCCTTCCATAAACGGAACATCTGAGCGAATCCAGAAATTGAGCCCTCTAAACAAATCATCACATCCCTTTAATAAACTCTAAAACTTTTTCAGCATGACCTTTAGCAGAAACACTTTCCCAAATTTTCAGAATCTTACCTTTCTCATCAATTAAAAAAGTACTTCTATCCGTCCCCATATATTCTCTCCCCATAAATTTCTTCTTCTTCCAAACACCAAACTTTTTCTGCATAGAAGAATCTTCATCACTTAAAAGGATAATCTTTAATTTCTGACCTTCAATAAACTTCTTGTGAGACTTAGCCGAATCCTTACTCACTCCCAAAATCACAACCCCTTCCTTATCAAAAGAAGACTTCAATTTAGTAAAATCATTTGCCTCAATAGTGCACCCAGGAGTATTATCACGAGGATAAAAATAAATAACCAATTTCTTCCCAGAATAATCTTTCAAACAATACTCCTTATCTTTCTCATCCTTCAAACAAAAAGACGGAGCCTTTCCACCAACTTTTACCATACATCTCCCAAACCTCAATCATATAAAAAACTATTCATCCAACAATAACCCTCCAACAAACAAATTTAGATTCTAGTGAGGCAGATTTCTAAAAAGCAGTTCGCCACAATTTAGATTCTAGTGAGGCAGATTTTGAAGAGAAAAACTTTGTAGCGTACTTTGGTACGTAAAAAGTTTTTCACGATAAAGCTGTCCAATAGAATCTAAATTACCATCCTACACTCTTCGGCTCACGCCTAACATATTGAAACTCCTCTTGGAGTTCATAAACTTCAATACTACTCTCCACCTGGTCATCAAAATATCTAACCTGGTATTCCCTATCATTAGCCTCATTAAAAACTTCAATCACCATCTCCTTAGTATTTCCGTGGTCCTGCAATAAATACTGAGAATCAACTCTCATCTCTTTCCCATTAATAAAAAACTTGTCTCCCTTCTTCAAATCCTTCAATGGCTTAGATTTTTTTTCAATTGATATTTCCATATTTTAAAAAGTCAAAAAGAATTTATAAATATTTAGTAATTACTCTCCATCCACTATCTCAACAACAGGACTTGTCCTAAGAAATTTTCTTCCAGACTGTAATGCCGCTTCTTCAGTTAAACTCATCACTACTTGAAGTCCTACCTTCGGCTCTCTTCCTTCCTCTAAAATTAATTCATCTATCCCTTTTTTATCTGCAAACGTCAAACCACTCAATCTTTTTGGCTCAAAGCCTGCAAGCATCTCAATCTCATAACCTTCCATAGAAGACCTCCCAGTAATTCTTCCCTCAAACGTCAAGCCATAATGACTTCCACTTGCAGTTACAAAAGTCTTCCCAAAATATTGGGAGATGTCTCGAGGATTATAATCCGCATTTACCATAATAATCTACAAAATAGTCTGTTTAAAAATATTACTAATAACTCTTCCCAGCATAAGCAACTACATTCGCTTTCTTAGAACAAAATTCACACTTGCCCTTAGCTTTTTCAGACCTATCATGACGAACACCCATTACCCTAGCAGAAAGCTCTTTTTCTATATACTCAGCACAACCTTGACCTTCCTTATCTACCGAACAAAAATTAAACTTTGCAATCTTCCCAGAATTCAATGCTTTCTTTATCGAAGCCTTATCCTTACATGAAACAATCTTCCCTTTAAAAAACTCGTCAGCTCGAGACTTCAATCTAACATCAAACTCTGCCCCAAGATTCCTTATATCCTCAACCAAATTCTCAATCTTAATATTCACTTTTTCCTTTGTATCTCTAATAAAAACTGTTACTTCGCCACTATCAATCTCTTTTTGACCAAGCTCAATCCTAAACGGAACGCCCTTCATTTCCCAATGAAAAAACTTATCTCCAGGCCTCTTATTTGAGTCGTCCACCTGACAACCAATATTATTCTCAAAGAAAACTTGATTCATTCTAGAAGCCTCTTTCAAAAGTCCTTTATCCTCTCCTTTTAAAATTGGAACAATCACTACTTGGACTGGAGATAAAGTATACGGCAAAATCAAACCATTATCATCTCCATGAACTCCGATAATTGACGCCATCATCCTTGACATTGCAGGACCATAGCAAGTCTGCCAAACATGTTTTTCCTTTTCCTTCGAATCTTTAAACTTAACATCAAACGCCTTAGAAAAATGTTGACCAAGCATATGGGTTGAAGGTTGTTGAATTACCTTTCCATCAGGCATAATAGAATCACTTCCAACAGTATAATCTGCTCCAGGAAATTTATCCCATTCAGGCCTCTTCATAGGTAAAAAAGGAATTCCAAAAACATTATGCATTACAGCATCAGTTATCTCAATGTCCTCTTTAACTTGAGCCTCAGCTTCTTTAGATGTAGAAAATGCATTATGAGCTTCAATCCAATGAAACTCCCTTCCCCTAATAAGTGGCCTAGTAGCTTTTGTCTCATACCTAAAAACACTCCCCCTCTGATAAATTTTCAAGGGCAAATCCCTATGACTTCTAATCCACATACTATACATTTCATAAAACGCAGTTTCACTTGTAGGCCTAAGGGCTAATTTTTCATCTCCTTTCCGATTATCTAACCAGAAAACTTCAGGAGTAAAACCTTTTACATGCCCTGCCTCTTTCTTAAAATTCTCTTCAGGAATAACTGTTGGAAAAACTGCAGGACTATGCCCTGTCCGATTCAATGCAGAAGAATAAATCCGATACATATTCTCCATAATCTGAGCACCCCACGGACGAATCACGACAAACCCCTTAACACCATAACGAATATCAGTCACCTCTGCTTTATTCAAAATTTCACTATACCATTCACTAAAATTCTCCGACTTTGAAATATTAAATGTTGTCTTTTTCTTGCCCATGTTGTATTGAAACCTCAGTTTCCTATTTTGGGTACACTTATGTGTGTTCCCATTAACAGAAAAAGGAAGAGGGTTATTTAAAACTAATCATTCAAGAAGCCATCATTCTCTGAAGATCCCTAAGAGCTCCAGTTCTATAATGATAAAAGCTACTTCTCCCAATAGGACGCACATTTAATAAATTAAGATCTTCCACTATATTTTCTATTTTTCTTCCAGAGACTATTCCCCTAATAACAATATTTTTTTTTGGATTAAGAGATTCAATAGATAGAGCTAATTTTTCAATCAATTCCTTTCTCTCAGTATTCTCTAAAGGACTAGGCTCTTCAGACTCCAACCAAGAACCTTCAAAAGAATCTTCTTCTGAAGAAATATAGTCTAAGCTTAAAGTCTTAGGTCTTCTTACTACTTTTTTTACATAATCAAAAATCTTCCATGAAACTCTCCTATGTATCCCTCCTAGAGCATACCCTCTCTTAGTAGATCCCTTAGATTCATCATAAGTTATGGCAGCCCTCCAAAGACCATCAGTCCCACAAGAGACTAAGTCGTCTTGCAAAAAACTATCTCTAAAAAATCCATATTTTTTCATTAACATTTTAACAGACGGAAAAACTAATCCTATATGCTCCTCAACAAACTCATCCACAAACTCCCGGGAATTCTCAACCATGAAAGACAAAAAGAAAAACGGTTATTTAAAACTAATGTCAAATTTAGATAATTTTATAAGTTCTCTCAAAGTCACATAATTGTGAGCTCGTAGTTTAAAGTAGCAAGGGATTGCTTCAAGAAAAAAACGAGCCAAACCCAAGAGCTCGTAGTTTAATGGATAGAATAACAGGTTTCGGCCCTGTTGATGGGGGTTCGATTCCCTCCGAGCTCGTCAAGGATTTGTAAATCAAATCCTTTAGGTATTCTGAAATAATCTGAAGTAACGGTTAAACTGGGGGTTTGAGTAATTTGGTCTCGAACTAAATAATATCTTCTCGAGAGTGGATTGTGAATAGATGGACTCCGAGCTCGTCAAGGATTTGATTTACAAATCTAAATTCCAAAGATATAATAATACAAATTTCCTCTGATTAAAATGACATTCAATGAGGGGAGACTAGCATTCGCAGATTTTCTAAACACAAACATAATCAGTAATCCATTTATCTTCATAGATTTCTGGAGCGTTGTCCATTTCATCACAGGATTCCTTTTAATGATAGTTCTTCTAAACACAAAAATAAAACACAAAAATAAAACGTTCTTTGGAATCTTAGTCGCATGGGAACTATTTGAATACTTAAATTACGGACTCTTAAAAAATTCATTTTTCCTCGAAGACAGCCTTCCAAACATTTTATGGGACCTAATAATCGGAATCGGAGGAGGAATTCTCGGATTCCCAATTTGGAAGAGAATAAAGAAACTTAGATAGAGAAATCTACTTTTTAGATAATCTCCAAATCGTATTAAAATAATGAAAAAAAGAGTCTCTGATTTTTTTATTGTTTATCAAAATAGCTATGGGATTTTTTTCTAACAATATTAACAAAGCATAATTATTTGTTATCCCTATTTGAAAAGGTCCTGAAGTTTGATAATACTTTATAGTCCAATTTTTCCGACCATATTCCTCTAAATATTCTTCTGCCTCTTTTATTCTCTTAATATCATGAATCGCCTTAATTTTAACATTCTTAGAAGATAGCCTCTTATCATTTTTAGAAAAAATCTCACTTGCCATTTCGATATTATCTCCAGGACTTGCACCAAGAATATAATAAGTATCTCCAGAACTTAAATCCTCACTAGCGATAGTAAGCACACTCCTTAAGCCGTCCCAATCACGAAAAAGCTGGACTTCAGTCACAAAATCTTCCTGGTTTGGAAATAATTCTCCAATTTTTTCTTCAAATTCTTTTTTCTGATTCTTGATTTCTAGAATTTTGTCGTCAAACAAAGATTTAATATTTGAAGGATGGACAGGAACATAATTATTAATCTTATTTTCTACAAAAGAGGCCACTAAACCTTTCTTAATCAATCGGTCCAATACCTCATATACCTTGGAAGAAAGAATCCCTGATTTTTTCACAATAGGCGTTTTTGTACCCCTCTTAATTTTGAGCAATGCTTCATACACTTTAATCTCATTAGGAGACAAGTCAAATATCTCAAATAGTTCTTTCATGGTAGTCCCTAAAGGGGACACCTTTATTTAAATATTCCTATTTGGAAGAAAAATTATGGATAAAGAACAAAAACTCAAAGAATTGGCATTGTCAGTAGTAGATGGAACAAGCACAAGCAAAGAAATAAACAAACTCCTCTCCTCCCTTGACATGTCAAAAAAGGATCTTATTGAAGGTTATCTTCTATACAACCTAGATATTTCTATATATGCTAATGAGATTTATGAACATAAGGAAGTAAGATTTGCCATGTATCTACAAAACCTCATGAAGGGAAGTTGGCATATCAAAAGACATGAAATTGTTTTAAACATTCTTAAGGAATTAAAATCTAAATCCATAGTAGATATGGGATTCGGTCTACCAAGCAAATATATGAAAGAATATGTCCTAGAAAACGAAGTGAAACTAAAACTAGTAGATTTTTATGATTCTGCATTTAATTTTTCCGAAAAGCTTTTTGACATATGGGGCAAACCATGGAAAGAAAAAATTTCTTTTAAAAGTCTCGACATGAATAAAAAAACATATGTTGGAAATTTTGATTGCTATTTATTCATGGACTCAATAGAACATATTAATAATCCAGAAAAATATTTAAAAAAATTCGTTAAAAAATCTAATCCCGGAACAAATTTTATTATTTCTTTGCCCATAGGGCCACTAATCCCAAGCCATACCAGAGGATGGAAAACAGAAAAAGAAGCTATAAAATGGTTATCAGATTGTGATCTAATAATAGATAAAAAAGAAAATGTTTATCCAAACCCAAAAGTGGACTTGTTTGCAGCAGAAACAAATAACGAGATTTACGATATTATTTTTTGTTGCAGTAAAAAATATGACATAGCAAACCTTCCATTACTAGATGAAGTTAAAAATCTAAATCCAGAAATTAATTTAAAAAACACTTTATTAATTGTATGTCATCATATCCTTATAAGTAATCTTATTCTTTTAGATTATATTATTAAGTTGGGAATAAATCCGAGAGATGTTTTTCTAATTGGAAAATCCTATTCTACATGCAATAAAACCTTAGAAGATTACAAGAAATTAGGAGTTAATGTTGATGAAAATAGTTTTAGGTTTGATAGCCACATATCTTTTGATAAACAATTCAGCAAACACATTAAAAAGTTTCTAAAAAATATAATAAATCAGGAAAATCATTCTAATTATGAAAGAATTCTTATTCTAGACGATGGAGGGGGATTACTTATTCAAGCAAATGAATTATTCGCAAGTGATAAAAGAGTTGTAGGAGTAGAGCAAACCTCTTCAGGATACCATAGAGTTAACAAACTAGAATTAAATTTCCCCATAATTAATGTTGCAAGATCCAGAGCAAAGTTAGACCATGAGACTCCTATGATTGTTGAAGCATTTTCTAAGGAACTTTACAAACGCCTCAGGCAAATGGATAGAAAAATTGAAAATATCTTAGTCATTGGCAATGGTCCTGTCGGGGCAGGAATCGCAGAAGATCTTAGGGAAGATTATGAGGTTTTTGTATATGATAAAGATAGAGAAAAATCCGAAATTTCCGAAAAAGATTTTATTATACTCCTCACAGGATGTGATTTAATTATTGGTTGCTCTGGGGAAACAGGAGTTTTAAAGTCATTTTATCCAATTCTAAAAAGGAGAGTAATTTTAGCTAGCGTCTCTTCTTCAGATAGGGAATTTGAAGGGTATAAAATTAGAAAGAAGCACGAAAAGATATCAAACACTCACAAAGATTTCCATACTGAGGAAGTAATTCTCCTAAACGGAGGTTTTCCATTGAACTTTGATGGACACAAATTATGTGTACCTTTAGAAAAAATCCAATTAACAGAAGCTTTAATGTTTGCAGCGGCAATTCAAGCCATCCAAACATCTTATGAAAAGAACATCATAGATTTAGATTCTAAAACACAAGATTTCATAATTGAAAGATTTGAAGAACTGGATTAACTCCACGAAAACTCAAACCTTATAAATTCCCATCCCTTAAATCAATAAAGGTGATATCATGAACAAAAAATTCTGGGCGACAGCATTTACACTTTCAGGAACAATTATGGGTGCGGGAATTTTGGGACTACCATTTGTATTCGCAAAATCAGGTTTTCTCGCAGGATTGTTCTGGCTAATCTCTCTTGGAGCAGTAATGATTTTCCTAAACCTTGCCCTCGGGGAAATCACAATTAGAACAAGAGGAAAACACCAACTCGCAGGTTACGCTGAAAAATATCTGGGAGTATGGGGAAAAAGGGCCATGTTCTTCGCAATGATTTTCGGAATCTACTCTGCCCTCCTAGCATATCTTATAGGAGAAGGACAAAGTTTATCCAAACTCCTTCCAGGAGAAATTAACCCAATATTTTTAGGAATAACTTTTTGGGCAATAATGACTCTCCTTTTACAAGAAGGACTCAAACAATTAAAAAAAGTGGAAATGTATGGGGTAGTAATCATAATTGCGATAATTCTCGGGATGTTCATCCAATTTTCTCCACAGATTCAGGCAACAAATCTAACAACACTTAATCCAACAAACTTCACATTTCCTTTTGGAGTCATCTTATTTTCCCTTCTGGGGTTTACATCTCTCCCAGAACTAAGAGAAGAAATAAAAGGCCAAGAAAAACTTCTAAAAAAAGCGATAATAATTGGAAGCCTCACCCCTATAATCTTATACCTCCTTTTCACATCAATATTTATTGGAATTTTAGGGCACGAAGTAACTGAAATCGCAACACTCGCATTCGGACCCCTTGTAACTTTGCTTGGAATTTTCACCATGCTAACTTCTTATTTCGTCCTAGCCTTCTCATTAAAAGATACTTACAGGTATGATTTAAAGCTAAAAAAAAGATCTAGAATCTTCCTAACATCTGGACTTCCATTAATATTCTATCTATTAGTCTCAAAATTCCAATTAATTAGTTTTACCTCTATCTTAGGAATTGGTGGAGTTATTTCTGGAGGTTCAATGGCAATTCTAATACTTCTTACTCACAAAAAATCAAAGGACTTCAAAAGAAACAACAAAAAACCTGAGATAAATGTCCCTTCAAATTGGCCCCTAATCCTTCTTCTCTCAATAATCTTCATCGCAGGGATAATCCTCCAATTTATACAATAGCAAAGGTTTAAAAGACCGCAAAAACAACAAATAATAGATAAAATGAAAGCTCAGAATTCTTAAGAAAATCAGATTAATGTTAAACTAAATTATATGGAGGAAAAATATGAAAATTTACGTAGGAAATTTACCCTGGAGTATTGATAGCGAAGGATTAAAGAAACTTTTCTCAGAAGCTGAGTTCGAAGTGGAAGAAGCAACTGTTATCAGTGATAAATTCTCTGGAAGAAGCAAAGGTTTCGGTTTTGTAACAATCAATGATGATGAAGCTGGAAAGAAAGCAATCTCAGACTTTGATGGAAAGGAAATCGAAGGAAGAGGATTGAAAGTATCTGAAGCTCGACCAATGGAAGAAAGACCACAGAGAGACGCTGCATAATCGTGCTCCTTTATTTTATTTTTATTTTTTTATCTTCTTTGATAGTTGCAGGGTAGACTGTTGAAGTTTTAGCTATTTCCTCT
>CAYMMZ010000004.1:0-31172 GCA_964391715.1 Candidatus Woesearchaeota archaeon
TGAATTCTTGTTCAAATAAGGAATATAAGAAACCTTTTGGACCTACCCTTGCTTTCACTAATCCTGCTTTTATTGTTTCTTCATAGCTTCCATCAATATAATCTGAAGCTTTTCTTAGGTCTATTGTAGCTCTTCTTGCCATTAAATTTATTTTACTCAGAGGTTTATAAATGTTGTTATTTGTAACTACATTAGAGGGACTAATAGTTTTTAGTTTTGGTGATTTCAGGAAGCTTCGCTAACCTAAAATCTTCAGGAGAGTTTTGGAGGTGCTTTTGGGGTTTTGAGGGAGGGTTAGGTTTGAAGAGGGTTTTGATTTGTTCTTGGAAAGATTAACTTGTTCTTGGAAAGATTAAGTTTAAATATGCAATCTGATAAGTTCAATTATCCCCCCATAGCTCATTGGTAGAGCAGGCGGTTGTAGCCCGCTGTGGCCCGGTTCGATTCCTGGTGGGGGGATATTTAAGGAATCGAATGTGTTCGATTGGAGGAAGAGCTGTTTTGATTCTAATTATAATTCTTATGAGAATCAAAATTGTTCTGACGAGTTTGGTGGGGGGATTTATCTAGAGGGCTTGGTCCGGTGAATGATTTGCTTTGAAGAAAATTATTTTTGGATTACTTTTCGAGATGTGAATTATGAGTAGATTCTTGGTGGGTTGATTTATTACTTTTGGAATTTCTTAACGTATTTTTGTGCTGCGGTTGGGCCTGTTGGAGTTTCTGTTTCAGGAATTCTGTTTTTTCTCATTTGGATTAGATAGTAGATTGCTCCTAGAAAAATTATGATGCTCATAGCAATTGAAAGCCATGCCATCCATGCTCTTGGCTCTTTTATTATAGTTACTTCCCATGTTTTGGATATTGTTTCTGTTCCGTCACTTGTTTCTAAAGTTATTTTGTGTTCTCCCACTTCCAAATCGTTTAATTTTAGCTCATTAGTGTCCCCAGAAATTATTTCTCCGTTTAGCTTCCATACATGAGTAAGAGTGTCTCCATCTGTATCTATTGAAGTAACTGAAAGAGTTATTTCTTCTCCTTTTGAAGAATTTAGAATACTTTTTTGATTTTGGGTTATTTCTGGAGGAGTATTTGTTTTTGTTTCATTTTCATCTGTAGAATTTTCATCTGTAGAATTAGTTTCATTTATAGAGGTATCAACTTTTGTAGGATTTGCTTCTAATATATAGACTAAAACTTCATTACTTTTTGTTACATTGGAATCACTTGCCTTTATTTTCATATCTGTCATTCCAACAAAACCATCATCTGGAACAATGTAGATTTCATCATTAGTTAAGGTGATACTTATTCCTTCAGAGGAGGTTATAGTATAGGTTATGTTATCTCCATCAGGGTCTTCAAAATATTCAGATAAATTTAGAGTTAATGCAATCCCCTCTTTCATGATTAAATCATCAAAGGATTTGACTAATGCCGGGGCACTATTTGCATAAACTATCCCTGTCATAGATAATAGAACTAGAAAGATTATGATTTTTGACCTCTTCATTAAAATCTTAGGAATTTTAAATTATTAAATGTTTCTGATTTTAGGGTTTTGGGTTATTGAAGGAACTCAATGCCTAACTTCATTTGGGGATTTCGTTTATTGTTGGAGAATTTATGAAGTGTCTTAATTGTTGGACAGGGGGTTTACTCGGAAGAGGTTTGTTTTATCTTAGAACACTTGTTTTGAATTTTCCTTCTACTTCAATGTTTCTTGCGTTTCCTTTTAGGATTAGTGAAGGTTTCTTTACTCCGAATAGACTGGTTATTAGTCCATTGCTGAGCTCTCCAGAGAATCTTTCAATGAGAATGCTCTCGTTATGGAGTTCAATATTTAACTTGTTATTATCAATATTGACTTCTCCTGTTTTTATTGCTTCATATTTCTTTAGTGAGATTTCTTTTAGGGTTATTAAGTTATAGTCTAATTCTCCACCAATTGAGACATCGAAACTTTTTGAAGTAGACGAAAGTGGGAGTCCGTTTACACTTATTTTCCCTGCCTTTCCTTTTAGGTTGGTGACTTTGTCTTTATTGAGAGCTATTCTTCCATCAAAATTTGATATTGTAATTCTTGCTCTTTCTTGTGCAGATAGGTTGAATGCACTTTTCCCAAAATAGAGAATGTTGTTTGAGTTTTCAACTTCTAATATTATTTCTTTGATTTCTTGGTTTAATGATAATTGGTTGTTTAAATCATCTAATTGAGCTTTTAGTTGGAATGAGCCTTCGTTGGATATTGTTTTTTTTGTTCCAATTGTTCCCCCTGTAATTGAACCACTTTCATAGGCGAAGAAAAATAAAAGGGATAAAATAAAGAAAAATAAAGCTGTTAAGATAAGTTTTTTCTTGATTGTCTTTTTTGGTTTTCCAGGGGTTATTCTTATTTTTTGGTCCATTAGATTCTCCGGGTTATCTCTTCTAAAATCTCTTTAGGTTTATTAATGTTTTTGATTTCAAGGTTTTCGGAGAATTGAGAGACCATTAAATCTCCAATGTTGAGAAATCTTTGCCACGGAGATTGTAGGATTCCTGCGTCACTAATTGAACCGTATTTCATCATTTGTACATTTTTTACAATTAGTCCTTCTGTGAATTCAAGGGCTGTATGAGTTAGAGTGTATGAGCTCATGAGTCTATGGACTTCAGTATATTTTATGATTCCTGCAACAAAGATTATTGCGAGGATTGCAACAGGAGTATTTAGAGTTAATTCTTTGTTGAAGTATATGTATGCAATTGAACCTAAGACTATTAACGCCATGAGATAGTAGAATAGATATGATTTTCTGGAAGTCCTTCTTTTGATGTTATCTTTTGAGAATTCCTCTTTTTTTGCCATGTTATGTAGAGGGTTTGTGGATATTTAAATTTGTTGGGACTAAACGCGTTATAAATATGGCTTAGTTGAGATGGGTTCAACATCAGGGCAAAGCCTGAGATGTTTCGTGCAGGGTTGGGGAATTTGTGAAGTTGGTTGTGGTTTTGGTTAGCGGTTGGAGTGTTGTGAAGGTTTAAAAAGGGTTGGGAGTATGTTAATTTATCAGGCCGTGCCTTCGGGTGCGGTTCGATCCCTATTTTTATCTTAGGCTTATTTTCCCGCTTTGCCAATCTCTGATTATTTTGATGGCGGTTCTGTTTTCATCTACTTCTCCACCTTTTATTAGGTATTTCATTTTTATTCCGATTTCGTTGAATAGGTCTTGGTCAGTTTTTTGTTCTTTTACTTTGTAGAATTTTTCTAAGGTTTTTGTTCCTTTTTTCCGAAGGAATTCAATTATTCTAAGGGCTACTTTTTCTGGGTTTTTTATTTTATGAGGGTCTTTTGCAGCAGTCATTCCAAGTTGGACTTTTCGGTCTCCAAAAGGGATTACTCCAGGACTATCCATGATTCTTAACTTTCCTTCTCTTATCCATTGCGTTTTCTTTGTTGTTCCAGATACTGGAGAGACTTTGGCTTTTGCCTTAGGTGCTATGAGGTTAATCATTGTAGATTTTCCTACATTTGGATAGCCAACAAATCCCAACCTTAAGCTTTGACTATTCCAGTTCTCAGATAGGTTTGTTAAGTCGTTTTTTAGTTTGTTTATTCCAATTTTTTTAGTTCCTGAAATGAAGTATGCGCTGTGATATTTTTTTTTCAATCCTTTGATTTCTTTGTTGCTTACTAAGTCTGTTTTGTTAAATACAATAATTAGTCTCTTTTTCATTTTTTCTACTTTTTCTATTATCTCTGAATTCCTTGTCATCTCTGGCATTCTGGCATCTACTAAAAGTAAGACTATGTCTGAATTTCTCAGAACATTCAAAACTACTGGCCAAAATCCCATATTTTATTTAAGAGAGAGGGAGTTATAAAATGAACGATATTTATTTTAAATGATTTGTCTTAGATTTTTGAGTGAAAAACATTTATATATACTAGCTTTTTAAGTTATTAATGAAAGGTGGACGGAAGGTATTGACAGGTGCTTTAATTTTTGTTGTAATTCTTTTTGCGGCGGTTATGGATTACCAGAGTATAACTGGAAGGAATACTTCTAATATTGAGAGGGAAGATGAAACTCATGCTAGAGATGTTTCTGATGAAGTTGTAGAAGAAATTATTGAGGAAATTATCGAAGAGGAAGGGGATTTGGCTTGGAAAATAATTGATTCTCTTGAAAAGACAGAACTAAAAGAGGCTGTAGATGTTCCAGATAATTCTGAAGGAGATACTCATGGGGGAAATTCCAAAGGAGAAGGAGAGGTTGAGGAAATTAGAGATATTTCTGGGGGGGCTACGGAGAATGGAGAATCAATTGTTGAAGAAAGTGTGTCAGAAGATGTTTCTGATGAAGAATCTCCTGATACGGTTGAGGAGGAATTCCTTGAAGAAGAAAGGACAGAAGATAAAAAGAGGGACGAGAGGATTTCTTTAGAAGAGGAAGGAGAGGTTTCACCCTTTACAGAATCATCTATTTTTAGAGGCATGTTTAGTAAACTTACTAATTTCTTTAGTGGATTGTATGGAAATAATCCTCCCACCCCAATAATTACAAATATTTATGTTGATGAAGTTAACAAAGGATTAGTAATTGAAGGCGAGAATTTTTATCCTTCTAGCTCTTCTGAAGGAGAACCATATATGCTTTTCTTAATAAAGAGGGAAGGTGAGTATCTTTCATATCCTTTTAATTATCGTTCGGAAACTCAAGTTTTTGCATCTTTGAATAATTTAAATTCTTTTGAAGTTGTTATAAAATTTGTTAATGTGGTTGATAGGAAGCGGGGAGTTTATTCTTCTGGAGACGAATATTCTTTTGAATATGGTGGTGATTTTGATGAGGAGGGATTTGATTTAAAGGTTGTTCACATAACCCCTACGACAGGGTATGTCCAAGATAGTAATGAAAATTATATTTATGGCTCACAATCAAGCCCAGCACAATGGCCCTTAGCATGGGCAATCAAAAACGCAAATGATGCAAACGGAAGAAGAATCGACCTCTATGGAACTGCGGGAAGACTCGTCTTTGAAGGAAATCCCGCTAATAGTTTTATGGTTGACACAATGGATTCCTCAAAAAATAATCCCATAATTATCTCTGGGAAAAACGGAGCAACAATAGATGCGCTTGGATCAGGAGATACAATTTCTATAATCTCTGAACTAGGTCCAACCCATCCATTCAATTATATCATTTGGAAAGACTTAACAATTATCCCAGGTTACCGGTCAGCGATTCATCTAGGAGCCCTATCAGATTCTAAATGGACAGGAAATCCAGGATACAAAGGGTGGGAATTTGACAATGTAATAATAGATGGACTCTGGAGCCATAAAGATAACTCAGGGCCAATAAACACTAAATGGGGAATTCAACTTTATTCTTCAAATGATTTTGTATATAAAAATGGAATAATTAGAAATATTGAAAAAGAACATGCAATTTATATGCACCACCCGGCGGGACCAACAACAATTGAGAATAATGAATTCTATCAGCTTGGAAGAACTGCAGTCCAGGTAACTTCTAGGAAAAATAAAAACAACGAAGTGAACATGCCTGCAAATCCTTTTCCAGTAGATATTAAAAATAATATCTTCGCAGATACAGGGCTAGAAGAAGGAGGTTTTTTTGGAGGGCAAACAGTTACAATTGTTGGAAGAAATACTGGAACAATTAATGTAACTGGAAATTACATAAGTTATTGTGAAGATTTATACACCTTAGGATTATGTGAAGCAGTTCAACAAAGAATGAATGATTACTTTAACCCTGATAAAGCTTACGGCTCGGGAGCAACAGTTTCGTGGACTACTTTGGACGAAGAATATGAAATTAGTGGCCGTTTAATTTATGCATATAATAAGATAGTTTATGGGACTAATTCTAACGGAGATGCAGGGACAAATCCTGCCGTGAGTATAAGTGCTGTAGACACAGCAGAGATATATTGGAATACAATCCGGGCTGGGGCAGACAAAAATGCTTTAATAATTGGAGAAGGCAAACCTCAGACTCACCCGACACCGAATAACTATTGTGCAACGAATAATGTAATTACTAATGGTGGGCGGATTACGATTGGGGGGACTAGTGGTTCTGAGACTCAACCAATTGATAGCGGGGGAAGTGCTGTTTGTCCTCCTCAGGCTTAGGCTTAAATTAGGCTTGAAGATTTTTTAGATAATAGGAATGGGCTCAACGCCCGACTTCGTTTGGGCGTTTCGTTCTGGAGCAAAGGAATTTAGTAAGTTGTTGGGTTCTTTGCTTAGGAATCTTTTTTAGGGGGGTGCTTTAGACTTTTGAATCTATTGTTTTAATCTCAGTTCTTTTTTTGTAGTGGGTTGTTATTAATTTATAATCACTTTCAATAATTCTTTTCTTATTTTTTTTAACATTTGTAAGGAGGACATCTGCTTTGGCATGGACATAGATTAAAAGGTAGCTGTGAATTGTTTCCTTTATATTTTTTACATTTTCTAGACTGATAGAATTTATTGTTTTAATTTTTGATCTAATCTTAAATTTAGTCCACATTATTCTTTTTACTGCGTCTGAAATAGATTCCCCAAGGAGGAGCCTTCCTCCCGGAAGAGATATTTTTCCATAGTAAGGTCTTTTCTTTCTTTCAATTAGGAAAGCATCTTTGTTGTCTCCAATATGGATTAAAATGACTGGGAGGACATGGCGCTTATCAGAGAGATAGGGGAGGAGGTATTCGCAGGAATCGGATAAATGATAATAATCTTTTTTCTTCGTTAAAATTTCTTTTAAAATCAATTTTTTTAAATGGTAATCTAATTTATTAGATCTTATCTTTAGGGCTTTTTCTATTTCATTAAACTTTAATTTATGATTATATGAGAAAAGTTTTAGTATTTTTTCTTCCATAGTCAAATTTTTTGAGGAATAGTTTATATATAAAATTTCATATGTTCAAGAATGAGAGATAAAGTACATTATATTGCGGTAACTGGCATAATTAGGAATGAAAATGGGAAATATTTGATTTGTAAGAGAAGTTCTGAGGAAAAAGCTTTCCCGAATAAATGGTGTGTTCCTGGAGGGAAAATGGAAATAAAGGATTTTGTTAATCGGCCAAAGGACACATCAGACCATTGGTTAGATGTTTTTGAGAAGGTGCTTCAAAGGGAAGTTTTAGAAGAGACTGGTTTAAAAATAAAAAATATTGGATATGTTTCAAATCTAGCTTTTATAAGACCTAATGGTTTTTCAACAGTTATAATTAGTCTTCACGCAAAACATGAAGAGGGCGATGTGAAATTGAATGAGAAAGAGTTAGTTGATTATTCTTGGGTGAGCTTAGAGGAAGCAAGGAATTATGATTTAATAGAAAATATTTTTGAACAAATAGAGAAGGTGGAAGGAAAATAAAATTGTAGTTGCGCTTATTTAGATTAAATTAATTAACCAATTAGGGAATCTTCCTGTATCATTGCAGTGGGAGGTTTTATGAAAGATTTGGTTCCATTTGAGGTCTACTTCAAAATCTTCTTTTATCCAGTTGTTTTCTTTTGTCCAAGCAAGATTTGGTGCTTTGAATCTTGTCGGTTCTTCGTTTAAACAATCTTGGAAGATTTGGATTCCTTCTTGGAGATATTCTTTGTCCCTTGGTTCTTGGAATTCTTGGTAAGTGTGAAAGACCCCATGTAGTGCTAATTCTTTATTGAGGTTTAGGATTTCGTTACACCATTCATTGTCACTTGAGATTTTTGTGTTATTGAAAAAAGGTGTTATGTAGAGAATATCTGCTTTTTCTAAAAGCTCTTGGTCACATTGGATGCCAATTGTTACATCATCTAATTGTTTGTCTGTAATTAATCTTGTTATGAAGAAAATTAAGAAGAGAGTGAGGAAAGTATAGAGGAAAATTTTGAGTGGCTTCATGGTTTTTGAAAGTTAAGTGGATATATAAATAGTGCTTTATACTATCCAATCATTATTGTTCTACGAGTTATTGGAAAACAAGTAAAACAATTAGGAAAATCAAATTCCATAGCACTATGTATATATGTTGAAATTAGAAGTCTATCATTTGAGATAATTCCTGCATTGCCTCTTTGTAGAAGGGCTTCAATTATCAATTCTCTATCTGGAGCGGATAATCCATCCTCTTTTTTTCTCCATAAAAGATAGTCATCCATAGTTTCATTTATTCCTTTTATTTCAGAATTATAAGGTTCTTCATGAGATTCTTCATAACCTCTTTTTAGAAGATTAGCCATCCTTCTTCCTATCTTTAATTTTTCTTTTAGAAGTTTTCCAAATTCTGAGTTTAGAGATTTTTCATTTCTCCAATGTCCTGTACTTTTTCTAAATTTTTGATGGTTCTTATATTTATTGATACCTTGCGAATAGTAGTCTAGTTGCCTTTCAATTTCTACAGATATTAAAGGGGTTGTTGCTACCTCGCCCTTTCTTTTTTTAAACATCCTTTCAAGTTTTCCCATATATTGTCTTTCTTGGCGAAGGGTACTTCCCATGTTATCATTCTCTCCTCTTAATTCTTCATGTAGTTCTGTTGCACTTGTGTCTACATAGAGTTTTCCTTCTCTTGGAACATAGTCAAAATTATATCTTGATGACTTAGACATAAAATATTGGTTTTAATATTCTTTATAACTTTTATTGTTGCAGATTGACACTTACCACTTTCTAATAGGTCAGCACTACTTGTTAGTCAAACGCTATATAAATGAAATTGTGTTTTCAAATATATTTTGTAGCTCATAATTCTATATAAAGAAAAAAATCTTCTTTTTGTTAAGGAGGTGTAAAATGATAGTTGAGGTGAAGTTTATATCGGAAGGGGAAGGTCCAGTTGAGCGAGGCCCTACTGGAGATAGAGTGATTAGAGCGATAGATGCTGCGATGAATGGGGCTTCTTGGGAAGCGAATGGAGAGGGTTGGATAGCTCGAAGGTAGAGATTATATTTTCCTTGCCTTCTTATTGAAGGCAGGTTTTTATTTATTTAACCCTGATATTTCCTTCTTGCCAATCCCTTAAGATTATCCTAGATGTCCTGTCTATGTCAATTTTTCCGCCTTTCTTGAGGAAGTTTTTTTCCTTTCCTAGTTTTTCTATTAAGATTTCTGAGTCTCCTTTTGCTTCTATTTTATAATATTTTTCTATTTCTTTTGAATGGTCTTTCATTAAGTAATGGATTATATCTTCAGGGTCTTTTATGTCATTGTAACTTCTGGCTCCCACCTTTGCGTCTTCTGAAAAAGACATTTTGGCATCGGTTGAATACTTTGATTCTGGGATTACTCCAGGGGTGTCTAAGATTAAGATTCCTTCACTCATCCGAACCTTTTGCATTCCTTTTGTGTATCCTGCCTGTCTTGAAGTTCCAGTTACGCCTCTTCTTGTGATTAGATTTATTACAGAACTTTTCCCAGCATTTGGATATCCAATGACTCCAACATGAACTCTTTTCTTTTCTCCTAAGTCTATCCTTTTTGATTCAATTTTAATTTTGTCTCGAAGGTCTCTTGAGCCCCTCTTTGTTTTTGTAGAAACGAATACATATGGCTTCAAATCTTTTGGAAGGGATTTTTCAAGTTCTGTTTTATTTACGAGGTCTGCTTTATTTAGTATGAAGATTATCTTCTTTCCTTGTTTTTTTATGTCTTCTTCAATTTCTTTATTTCTTGTTTCAGTTATGTATCTTGCATCTAAGATTTCTAAAACTATGTCTGAAATTCTGATTACTTCTTTCATGACATCAGGATATTTTGGTCTTTGTTTCTTGATATTTTCAATCCTTCCAGTATGACGTGACCCGAAACTGTATCTTACTCTTACCATTGGCTTACCTTAGAAGGATATGTTTTATGTGTTTAAAAACTTGTAGAATCTAACAAAGAGTATAAAATCTAATCATGAAAGTTTCCCATTTTTAAAACGATTCAAGAAACAATATGGCTCAACAGTATTTTCATAATAAGAAATACGAAAACCTTTAACTTTCAAATAAGGGCCTTAAACTATCTATAAAAAATTCAGTTAGAACTTCTGCCTTTCTGACATAAATAAAACCGCCTCCAAGATTTCCCCTCATAAAATTCCCCTCCTTTTCTTGATCCAAATACTTTCAATATTGTAAACCCAGCATCCTTCAATGATTTCTCTAAATTCTTAGGAGAATAAATTAACTCTTCATAATTTTCTTGGAAGTTCTCCACAATCTTCCCCTTTGTCACTTTTCCCCTCCATTCAGTAATCCATTTGTTCTTCTCCTTATATTCGGTAGAATTAATTTTTAAAGACCCTCCCTTAATTTTAGATTTCTCCTCTATTTCAATATGATTATTTTTCTTAATTTCTACAGGATGGTTAGGAAGGTCTATCAAAAAGAGCCCCCCATTAGATAAGTGTTTGCTAATATTCCTTATTGTTTTTTCTATTAGTTTAAAATTTGGAAGCAAAATCAAAGAGGAGTTCAGACATAAAATCGCATCATACCTCTTATTAATTTTAAAATTAGACATATCTTTTAGATAAAGTCTGACCTTTGGCTTGTTTTTTCTAGCAATATCTAACATTTCTTTACTAATATCTAATCCTTCAATATCAAAACCTGCTTTCTTTAAAGAAAATAAGTACAACCCACTTCCACAACCCACTTCCAGGATTGACCTAATCTTATTTCTTTTAAGAATTCTTTCAACAAATTTAGAACTCTCTAAGAATTTCTTCTTACCCAGAATAATATCATAATATTCCGCTGATCCTGAAAAATTATTTTTTGTTTTCATTATTTCCCTCTCCAGCTATAAGTTGATAGAGTATAAAAACTGATTGCTAAAGTAAAATTGAAAGTAAGAGTTTTATTTCTAACTTATAGTTTATCTGCCGTTTGATGTATTGGCAAATGTATATCTTGAGATTATTCTTTCTTAAATTCTACATTATACCCCTTCTCTTCTAATTTGTCAGATAACAATTTCATAAACTCTTCATTTCTTGATTTCCAACCCCATCCACTAACTTCTAGACTTTCTACTAAGTCATTACTTTCTATCACACTAACAATTCCGCCAATTCCTTCAACGTTTTCCATAACTCTTCTGCGGTCATAAAATAGCGAAACTTTATCTATAGGATAACGAATATCGATAGAGAGTCTCTTATTACTTGAGGAATAGATATTGGAAGAAATACGATACCCCCTAGGTGGTCTAAAGCGACTATCTTTGCTCATTGCTTCCACTATTGGTTTAACATCTTCTCTTACCATTCTAAATGCATTTGTTTCATCTACCATATAAAATACTAGAAACAAACATTTATATACTTAAAGTCTATAAGTTATATAACTTATATAATATGGAAAGAAAGCTTGTAGTTCAAGGCAATAACGCATTTACTGTAGCCTTGCCCATAGACTGGATAAGAAAGCACGATTTAAAACCAAAAGACGTCGTCCAAATTAATCAAGTCGAAGACATACTCCAAATATCCACAAGAATAAAATCCCCTGTTGAATCAGTAGAGATAGATGTAACAGGAGATTCTCGCCTTGAGGCGTTACTCCAGATTGAATCCAAATACATTCAAGGGTACGATACCATCAAAATAAGACATAACAATCTCCCACTAATTCGTGAAATATCTCAAGGATTAATGGGAATGGTAATTGAGGATTACAAAAAGGACCATTGTACACTAAAATCTATTGTAAATTCTGCGGAGGATAATATAAAGAATATCATTATGAAGACAATCTTTATTCTTGAAGAACAAAGTAAGAGTCTAATTTCCCTAGCAGAAGGAAAAATTGATTTAAAAACTTCTTTAGCAGAAGAAGCCCTCATGGATTATAATAACCTCTACGCTATAAGATTTCTCAATAAATATAAGCAGGATAAAGAGAGTCATGCTCTCCTCCTTATATGTTCCTCTTTTGATTTAGTAAGCGATCTTATGGGAGAAATCGCGAAGAAGATAAAAAAAGATGTAGTGTTAGCCCAACATGTTAATTATTACATTGGAAATTATGTAAAACTCTTATTAAAAGGAGACTTTAAGGAATTGAACACTTTACTCTTGGACGAATCTAAATGTAGTGAAAAGACATTCTTAGATGGAATCCTTTATTCGATTATAGAAATTTTATATAATTATCTCGCTTACATTGTAGAAATATTTAAGAAATCCAAGAACCTTCGTTGAATAAATAATAGCTTTAAACTTATCCTCCAACAATAATTCACCTCAATCAATAGCAATGAAAGAGCTTAGTCTATTTCCGCCGAAGTCTTTTTACTACATCATCAATCTCTCCTGAGAGAGCCTCATATCTCAAGTCAGCCAAACAAAAAATCATTTATTTTCTCTCTTGGATTTCTTTACGTGAGCGTGTCCTTTTTTTAGATTCCAAATTCTTCTAATAATAAAGAATAAGATTACTAAAAAGATTGCGAGAATTATTCCAATATATGAATTTGTTCTATTTAGGTTGAAAAGAGTAAAACCAGTTTTAAAGTTGGGATTCCCATAGATTATGTTTTCTTCTAAAAATGGAATCTTTTCTGTATCTTCAACAGAAATTGTTACTAGGCCGTTTTCCGCATTAGATAAGTCCATTGATATTTCTCCGAGATATTGTTCCCCTCTTAATAGGGAGATTCCTTGAGATAACTCTACTATAACTTTCTTTTCAGAATCTATTGCCTTGAAAGTTAAGGTTTTTTCTTGTGTTGCTGTTGGGTTGATTTGATATTTTATTAAAATTTCCTCTTCGTTAAGGAAGGATATCTCATTAAATGAAATATCTAATGAGCCAAGGACTAAGATATCTAAAGGAACTTCTTCTTTTATGTTTTCTATACATTCCACGTTAATTTTTGTATTTTCTACATTTTGGTCTAGAGCTTTTAAAATGAAAGGGAACTCAAAGATTTCTCCTCCTGCAATGTTGGCTATCTGGTCTGCTTCTATGTAGTCTTGGAAATCTTCTTCTGCTACAAGTTTGCATTTATTTCTTGTGACGAAGCCTGTGTTTTTTACGATTGCTTGTAGGCCTTTTTCTTCACCTATTGAGACTATTGCATTTATAGGGGTTATCTCGAATGTTTCTTTGTTAGAGTTTCCTCCTCCGCCACCAGAGCCACCTCCATTCCCATTAGATGTTGAGATTGTGAAAGGTATCGCTGTTGTTGCGAGAGTCCTATAGGTGTTGTTTGCGTATAAATTTAGGATGTAATCTCCATCTATTGAAACATTAAATGAGGTATTAGAACAACTTGGAAGAGTAGTATTTGGGACTGTATCTCCTCCTATAGAAGTCAGAACATTATACCAACAAGCGACACCCACTCCAGTTGCAGAATAATTTATGGGGATGTTGGTTCTGGAAGTTTTCGTGCCTGACGGTTCTGTAATTGAGATGTCAATTCCAATAGTATCTACACTGAATACTCGCTCTGTATAAGATTCTGTTCCGGAAGTATCATTAGTGTAGAGTTGGATTAGGTAGTTTCCAGTTGGGATATTAAATGTAGTGTTTAGACATCCTGGAATACTTGTATTTGCCCCTCCGTTTATGTTATCCCAACAAGAATCAAGGTCCCCGCCTATATCATTTATTATGAAGTTTAAAGGAATTGAGGTGTTGTAATCATAAGTTGTGTCTCTTGGGTGATCTAATTCAGAGATGGGGGCGCTGTTGGCTGTGGAGTAAGTAAGGCTGAGGTAAGGGTAGAATTCTGAGTCTGGGGAATCTCGAGAGCTGAATGTTGAGATTGCAGAGTCTTGTGAGTGGAAGACCATTGAGACTAAATCACTTGTAGAATATGCATCTTGCATTGAGTTTGTATTATTCCAACATTTCCAAGAGTTCTGATCTCCAGTTGTCAAAGAGACAGAAGATTCTGTTGTTAGATTACATGAAGCTGAATTATCAAATGCCGTTCCAAAAGGTTGGTTGTTGTTGAACGGCGGATGACTAAGAAGCGGAAGTGAGTTGGATTTCACTACTCGGAAATTTCTCATAACATTTATATAAACTAACCAATTAGATAGATTATGAGGTGTGTAGATTTGTTTGCAGGGGTAGGGGGTATAAGACTAGGTTTTGAAAATGCAGGTTTTAACACGGTTTTTTCTAATGATTTTGAACCTGCCTGTAAGGAAACTTTTGATTTGAATTTTAATGACTCCCCATTATTGATAGAAGATATCAATAATCTAGATAATGATTCTATCCCTGATTTTGATATTTTACTTGGAGGTTTTCCTTGTCAGCCGTTTAGTATTGCAGGATATAGAGAGGGTTTTAAAGATTTAAAAGGGAGAGGCAATTTATTTTTTAGGATTGCGGAAATAATTGAACAAAAAAAACCAAGGGTTGTATTTCTTGAAAATGTAAAAAATTTAGAGAGTCATGATAATGGAAAAACTTTTAGGATTATCAGAGCCACTTTAGAAGATTTAGGATATGTGGTAAAATCTGAGATAGTTAACACAATGTCTCATGGAAACTTGCCTCAGAATAGGGAGAGGATTCTGATTGTTGCTTTTTTAGACAAAAATGTTGCAGATAATTTTTCCTTTCCTGAAAAGATAAAATTAAACAAAGAAATTCAAGATTTGCTTGAAAATGATGTTGATGAGAAATATTATTATGAGGGTAAACCTCTTTATGATAAATTAAAAGGTGATATTATAAAAAGAAATACCGCTTATCAATGGAGGAGGAAATATGTAAGGGAGAATAAATCTGAAGTAGTTCCAACTTTGACTGCAAATATGGGGACAGGAGGCCATAATGTTCCAATAGTCTTAGACGATAAAGGGATTAGAAAATTAACTCCGAGGGAATGTTTTATCTTTCAAGGATTTCCAAAGTCATATAAACTTCCAGATATTGCAGATTCTAAATTATATCAACAAGCAGGAAATAGTGTATCTATAACCGTTATAGAAAGAGTTGCTAGAAATATAAGGAAAGCATTAGAAAATGGGAACTAAAGATGAGCAAGATTATTATAAGAAAATATTAAAGATATTAGGTTCTTTAACTAATTTATTCTCTGAAAGTAAGGTCCCATATTTAAATTATAGGGTTACAGAAAATTTATTTTGTAGGGCATTTACTGCAAAAAATCTTTCTCGTTCCGACGTCTCTGCTGATGCATCCTTAAATAATGTAGGGATTGGTATTAAAACATTTATAAATGGGAATGGAAAATCTTTCCAGAAAGTTGCGGAATTTAATAAAGAGAATATTCAATTTAGAGGGTTAGAATCTAAAAAATTAATTGAGAAAGTTGCAGATTTAAGAAATGAAAGAGTCGAGAGTACTAAAAGAATCTATGGGTTAAAATCAATGATTTACCATTGTATCGTAAGAGATGAAGAAAAAATCAAAACTTTTGAGTGTGACATGAATTTAATTGATAAATCGACTATAAAGTTATTGAATATTACTAAGAATACAATTTTATTTAAAGACTCTGGTAATGAGTATTCTTTTAACATTTCTAAAAGCACTTTATCTAAGAGATTTATAACTCAAGATATTATTTTTGAAATTGATATAAAAATATTAGAAGACCCTTTTGAGGTATTGGAAGAAAAACTATCGAAAGTAAAAGATGTAGATTATAAAAAAATTATTTCAGAAAAACCTTTTGTGATTTTACCCCTGTATTCTATAACTAAAGATGGAAAGAAAGTTCATAAAAAAAGTGGGTTGAATCAATGGAACGCAGAAGGCAGAAAAAGAGATAGCAACGAAATTTATATTCCTATCCCTTCATGGATTCATAGGAAATTTCCAGGGTTCTTTTTATCAAGGGATGAATCATTTAATCTAATTTTACCTGATGGGACAATGTTAGAATCAAAAGTTTGTCAAGATGGTTCTAAAGCATTAATGAGTAAACATAATGCAGATTTAGGAAGATGGCTTTTAAGAAAGGTACTAAATTTAAAAGATAAAGAATTATTGACTTATGAAAAATTACAAAAAATAGGATTGGATTCAGTAGTAATTGAGAGAATAGACAAAAAAACCTATACTATCGATTTTAGACCTTCCGAAACTTATGAAGAATTTTTTGAAAAATTTAGTTAGAGTTTTTCAAACATCTCCATAAATACTTAAAATATTCTTCATCATTTGAGTTTGCCATTCGCTCCACTATTAGTTCTGGGGTTGAGTGGGCGAGTCTTCCAAGGACAGGATTATGGTCAACGATTAGGTTGAAATTTTTGTCAAGGCCTTTTGCTTCTATTCCATCAATTCTTGCATTTTGAGGGAGAGATTTTTGAATTTCATATCCTAGATGAGTGGCTAATATAACAAAACAGTTCTTTTTTATGAAATAGTCTGCGGTTGCCGAGATTATTTTTCCAGCGATTCCTGGCTCTGTTACGGCTTCTATTTCATCTGCGAGGATTAGTGTTTGTTCACCCGGTTTTATTTTAGACATTTGAGAGAGGAGAGTTTCAAAAGCTCCTTTGGATGCACTTCCTTTGTTTTTTGCGAAGTAATAGATTTCTGTAAAGATTGGAAGATTGATTTCTCCTTTGATTGGAAGTCCCAATTGGAATAGTGAGATGTTTTGAAGGATGTGTTCTAAAAGTGTGGTTTTTCCACCACTATTTGCTCCGGTTAGTATTGAGCATTTATTGAAAGTGTCTAATTGGAAGCTGATTGGCTTTGCGTTTGTTAAGAACATATTTGATGCGTTTGATAGTTGTAGGTTGTTGGAAGTTTTAGGGTAAGTTTTTCCATCATTAATCCATTGGAAGACGCCTGAGCCGAAATCTTCAAGGAGTAGGGCAGTTGATAATCTTTCGAGAATTTTTGGAATTTGTTTTAATTCTTCAGCACTTCTTTTTACTCTCTCGGCTAGGTTTGTGAATTCGTTTGCACTTTGTCTTTTTATTTGAGCCTCTAATTCTTGGTAATCTATTGTTACAGGGATTTGTAAATTGAAGATGTGTTCATTGAGACTGCTTTCTTCTATTGCTGACCTGACAATCTCTAAAATTAATGGAGGCATCTTTCCTTCTCCGAGCATTTTGAGAAGACCTTCTCCTGAGATTGTCATTTCCTTTACCTTTTCGGAGACTTTTTCATTGACCTCTTCTAAGATTTTTTCTACCTCCGCTTCAGAGATTATTTTTCCTTCTTTATTATTTAATAAGTTGAATAGAGGTTCTAATTCCTCTAATATTTTTTTTATTTCTTTTGAAGTTTCAGACCTTCTTAATATTTGGAAGTTTTCACGCCATCCAGATAAGATTTCTAAGTATCTTTCTAAATATACATTTTCTATTGAATCTAAGAAGACTGTTTGAGGTAACCTTTCGAGAAGAATTCTGAAATCTTCGCAGTCTACGACTTGGACTATATCGTATCTTTCGAGGTCTATGATGTCGTTTTCAGACACTAGAAGCTGTGTTGTGCATCCAAGTTCGTTTAGTTGGAGGAAGGTAGATTCGTCTTCGGTGACAGCTATAATATCATATCTTGGTTTCCAAGTTTTTCTAGGGGCCTGAATTTCTTTTAGGAAATCTCCATTTTTTGTTGGAATTGATTTAAAGAATTCTTGTCTTTGTAAAATTTCCGTCATGTTTTTTGTGAAGCTAAAGAAATTCCACAAGTTGCTTGTCTCAATGAAAGTGAATCCTGAAGAGATTTTGGTTAAGACTTTGGTGTGAATGCTTTTTGCGTCTCTTGTTTTGAAGATTGACTCCTTCGTTTGTTTGATTAGGCTTTTTGATTTGTTAAATGGAGAAAGGTCATAAGTTTGGATAAATTTTTGTAGTCCCTCTTTCATTTACTCTGGAGCGAAGATTTGTTTATAAGAATTTATGTGGTTTAGTGGGGTTTGGTTTAAGGGGCTCAACATCTTGGCAAAGCCTGAGATGTTTCGTGCAGGGAGCAGTTTGTGAAGGGTGTTGATTCTTTGATGTTGGGTTCGGCAGGAGTTGTTAGAAGTGTTTGATTAATGGAGATTTATTGGCATGAGTTCTGGGATTTCTACATCTCTTGCCCATGAAGTTTCATCGTCTCTTAATTGATAAACATCTCCAGTTCCAATGATATACATAGGAATTCCATCATACCTATGGATTGGAAACCCCTTAGGATTTTGCTGGGTTGTAATAGAGAATGAAAGATTGGAACGAGTAAGATAAAGATCCTCTTCTAAAAGAAATTTAGATAAGGTTTGCAAACTGGGAGGAATCTTTTGACCATCCAATTTTCTTTTTTCTTGTTCTCTAAGTCCTCTTCCTTGCTCAAGTCCAATAAAATATTGTGCATAGGTCTCTTCCCCTTTAGGATTCATAGGTCTCATAAAACTTCTTTTTTTGATAACACTATCTCTTAGTTCATAGATTGTACAAAATCCAACTCTCTCAACTGTTTTAGGGTCAACTAATAGTTCAATTCCTCCGCCTGTGATTCTTGAGTCATTAGCCATTATTTTTTTAATTAGTTTGTAATTTATAAGATTTATTGTGGTTTAATGTCTATCTCGTCTTTGTTTTGTGTTTCTGCCGCTTCCTCGGAAACCATCTTTGGATTTTCTTCTTTTGTTTCGGTCGCCTCTCTCTTCTCGTCCTCTTGTTGTCGGTCTTCTTCTTGAATCTGTTCTTGGCCCTCTACTATCATTTCTTGAATCTCTCCTTGGTGGTCCTCTTCTAGGTCCTTTGTTGTCTCTTCTTTGAGGCCTTCCTCTTGAGGAGCTTCCTCTTTGGGGGCCTCTAGAATTTCCTCCTCTGAAATTTCCTCTCCTAGGTTTTGGTTCGTCCCATTTTACATATATCTTTGGAAATTTTGGAGTCATTTCTCTTTTGATTACTAATTCTGTGTTGTGTTTTTGGACATTTGCAAAGTTATCGTAATCTCTACTTGCTAAAATATTTATAGCTACACCTTCTGCTCCGGCTCTTGCAGTTCTTCCGATCCTGTGAACATAGTCTTTTGCGTCTGCTGCGATGTCATAATTATAAACATGGGAAACTCCTTTGATATCTAGCCCTCTTGCTGCCACATCTGTACATACAAGTACGTTTACATTGGAGTTATCAAATGATTTTAGGACTCTATTTCTTTTGTTCTGTTCCATCCCTCCATGAATTGCTTGCGCGTCTATTCCATTTTCTTTTAGGTTTTTTGCTACGAAGTCTGTGTTTCTCCGAGTGTTACAGAAAATCATTACTAGTGGCGCGTTCTCATTTTTCAATAAGTGAACTAATAGAGAAAATTTTTCATTATCCCGAACATCATAATAGATTTGTTTTAACTTGGATGCATCAACATAACTTTCAACTGAGATTTCTACTGGGGCTTTCATGAATTTTTCAGAGAAGTCTGCTAAGTCTCCAGAGATTGTTGCAGAGAAAAGAAGTGTCTGTTTGTTTTTCGGGCATGCCTTTACTATTTTTCCAACATCCTCTTTGAAACCCATGTCCCACATTCTGTCTGCTTCGTCAAGGACTAGAAAATCTATGTTGCTTAAATCTATAGAGTTATGGTTTAGGTGGTCTAGCAATCTTCCAGGTGTTGCGACGACAATATCTGCGTAAGTGAGTTTTTTTGTTTGATTGACCATGGAGACCCCTCCATATACTGAAGTTACTTCTAATTTTTTGTAGTAAGAGAATTCTTCCATTGCGTGTGCCACTTGTTCTGCTAATTCTCTTGTAGGTGTTAGAATTAGTGCCTGGATTCCTTTTCCTTTCTCAACATTTTTTATAATCCCTGAACCGAAGGCTAGTGTTTTTCCTGAACCCGTCGCTGAGCCGGCTATAATATCCTTTCCTTCAAGAATTAACGGGATTGTCTTTTCCTGAATCTCTGAAGGCTTTGTGAATTTTTTGTTTGAAACTACTTTCAATACATGTTCACAAAGTCCTAACTTTTCGAACTTTTCCATGTTAAATTTTAAGAAAAATCTTGAACGCGAATCCCCACGACTTTCGTCCAAGGACTCAGACTGATTTATCTAAGTATTTTATAATAGTTATGCTGAAATTCGGTTTATAAGTCTTTGTATTAAAAATCTAAATATATTTTAACTTCCAAATTTTTCTAAAGATATATACTAAAACATATAATAGCTTAAAAAGAAAATTTATTTAGAGTTCTTGCACGATGGCAGATTTAACAGGTATTCTAACAGGAGCCGTAGAGAATGTATTTAATTTATTTCCTTGTGAAATTATTCTTCCCTATGAACAGGGGATAAAATTTTCTTGGGGAAAAGACGTCGAATTACTTAGACATAATAATGGAATGAGGAAGTTACCTTTCTTTAAACTTAAAAAAGATAGATGGTATTTTCCATTTCAACCGACAGAGAGGACTGGGGTTCATTGGTATACCCCTTTTGTTGGAAATATTGAATCTACTTCTACTGCAAGGGCACCTCTTGAATGTGATATACAAGATTTAATGACAAAAGGGAAGACAGATGAAGATGAAGAGGGAGAAGAATTATATCAAAGAGGGGACCCTGTTACTATTCAACTTTCTTTAAGTTATGAAATTATAAATATTAGAAAATATTGGATTAAGTTAAGAGAACATGAAGAATTTCTTGAGAATGAAGCAAGGGCCGCTGTAAGTCGGCAGGTTAGGAGATATACTTCTGGAGAATTAAATAATGCAATTTCTATGAATGGACATAGTAGCTATTCTGGAAAAGAGTCTACCCAAAGAGAATTGTTTGATGGTTTGGAAGGTGTTGTTAGTGAAGACGGGGAAGAAAGAGCTGAGACTGAGGAAGAGATAAAAAGAGAATATTCTCAGTTTGAATTAGACATTATGGATGAAATGAATAGAAAAGTAAGGAGATATGGAATTCGTATAAGAGAGGTCGGAGTTCCAGTTTATACTCAGACAAGGTCTATAAGATTAATTGGGGGCGGTAGTGGGAGTTATGTTGATGAAGACGAAGAAGTGTAATTCCCTAACATTTATATTTGCTCTTTGTTTGGAGAAGATATGAAAAAATGTCCAATTTGTAATAGTACTCGTTATGAAATAATTGAAGGAGATTATAAATGTGCTCGATGTGGTTTCGTCAATAAATCTATTGAGAATGTTGAAAAAATGTTATCGGAGAAAAATTAAATTTATTATTCCTATTCTTTGAGGGAACTTAATTCCTTATCTTCTTCTGCTAATTTTGCCTTGGCTTCTTCAATCTTTTTGACATTAGGGTCAGTTTCCCTTTTCAAGTTTCCTAATTCTGATTCTTCTCTTGCAAGTTTTACTTTTGCTTCAGTAATTTTTTGTTTCCTTGCCTGTGCTTCTTTTATCTTTTTTATTTCCTCATCCTTTTCTTTTAATTTTCCTTCTAATTCTTCTAGCTCTTGTTCTTCCGGACTTAATTTTCCTTTTCTTTTTGATGGATTTTTCTTTCTTTTTTTAAGACCTATTAATATTGCTAAGATTATGAAGGCACCTACGATTATAGAAATTGTGCTCCATCTTATATCCCCCTCATCCGTTTTAAAAATACTGTTTCCGGTTAATGGGAGATTATCTGCTTCTTCTGCGTCAGTTGTTTCTGTTTCCATAGAAGGTTCTTCTTCGCCTGTTTCCTCTTCGGTTACTTCTTCAAATAATTCCGCTATTTCTTCTTCAACTTGATTAACTTCAGGCCTTGTGTCTATTGAAATTGTACATTCTCCTCCTGCACAATCTACAAATAGGGGGTTCAAAATTCCTTGTTGGTTGAAAGTTTCCTCTTTTAATAATTGTGTTCCTGCGAAGGTTTTTATTTGGAATTCTGGATTTGGTTCATGTAGGGAAAAGAAGGTTTTGGAGAATAATCCTTTTTCATCAGCTACACCTTCTACCCAATTTAGCAAGGTCTTAGAATCATTTACTGTATTCCAAACATATATTCTTACATTGTCTCCCGGATTTGCTTGAACTGTTATTGGGTCTTCCATAGCGACCACATTTCCAGCTATTAAGACTATTAAAAATAATAAAACCACTTTTTTCATTGTTTAAATAAAACTTTCGAGTTTATAAAAATTTCGTTGATGTATTTAAATAGTTAAGTTTTAAAAGTGATAATCTCATTTAATATTTGTCGGCCCCGTAGGTTAGGGTAGCAATCAAGTTGCTTCGCGAAACCAATGTGGCAAAGGCCCCGTAGGCTAGTGGTAGACCATCTCGTTTACACCGAGAATGCAGCAGTTCGATTCTGCTCGGGGCCATTCGAACTTTGGCATTCTCATTGAGAACTGCAGGAGCGAATGATTTGCTCTCGACTATTGAATCTATTGACGAGAGTAGATTTTGAGTAGATTCTGCTCGGGGCCATTCTTGGATAAGTTTTTATAACGCCTATCCCAATCTCCATCATGCAAGACCAAAACCAAGACTTAAAATTAATCAAGGATTCTCAACGAGAGATGATTCTTCTGGGTCAATCTAGTGCGCTTCTTTCTTGGGATCAGGAGACATATATGCCAGTTGATGCTGTGAATTCTCGGGCGGAACAATTAGCTTTGATTGATAAGTTAATTCATGAGAAGCTGATAAGTGAGGAACTTTCTGGAGCAATAGGGAATTTGAATAAAAGTGAATTAAGTGAAATTGACCAGATAATGATTAAGAGGCTTAGTCATGATATTTCTATTGCGAAAAAACTTCCCTTAGATTTGGTAGAAGAATTATCTCGGGCATCTTCTATTGGACATTCTTATTGGAAAAAGGCTAAGGAGGGGAATAATTTTTTGATATTTGAGCCACATTTGAAAAAAATGGTTGAGCTTAGGCGAAAAGAAGCGGAGTATATTGGACTTTCTGGGCATCCTTATAATAGTTTGATTGATAAATTTGAAGAAGGAATGACAATTGAGAAAATTGAAGTTATTTTTGAGAAACTTAAAAATGGATTGATTAAATTGTTGGAGGAGATTAAAAATTCTGAAAAATATAAAATGGAGCGGAAATCTTTGATAAAAGGTAAGGATTTTCCTCGAGATAAGCAAATTGAGTTGGCGGCTGACGTTGTAAAAAGAATGGGGCTTGAAAATAATTTTTTTAGAATGGATCACTCGGCCCATCCATTTACTACGAGGACGGGGACCCAAGATACAAGGATTACAATTTCAGTTAGAGATAATCCTCTATTTTCATTTACTTCTGCGATTCACGAGGGTGGTCATGCACTTTATGAGTGCGGATATCATAAGGATTTTGAGTATACTGTGCTTGATGATGCACCGAGCCTTGGAATTCATGAATCTCAATCAAGATTCTGGGAGAATATCGTTGGGCTATCGAAGCCTTTTTGGAAATTTTATTTTGATAAATTTGATGAGGCTTTTAATATTGAAGGAGAATTTGAGGAATGGTATGGGGAAGTTAATGAGATTTCTCCGACTTTGATTAGAACAGAATCTGACGAAATTCACTATTGCCTTCATGTAATTCTTCGAACTGAAATTGAGAAAGGGTTGATTGAAGGTTCTATCGAGGTAAAAGATTTGCCAAGGATATGGAATGAGAAGATGAAAGAGTATATAGGAATTGTTCCAGAAACAGATACGAAAGGGGTTTTACAAGATGTTCATTGGTCGGGCGGTTTATTTGGATATTTTCCTACTTATGCAATTGGGACAATTTATTCGGCTCAGCTGTTAGCTGCTATAAAAAAAGATATTCCTGATATGGAGGATTTTATCTTGGAGGGAGAGTATTCTAAGATAAGGGAATGGTTGAATGAGAAAGTTCATGTTCATGGAAGAAAGTATTTGGCGGACGATATAATTAAGGATGTGTGTGGAGAGGGTCTAAATTCTGATGTTTTTTTAGAGTATTTGAGGAAGAAATATTCTGAGATTTATGAGTTTTGAATTCGTTTAATGACTTATTTTGAATCCTTACTTTAAAGCAATAACATTTAAATACACTTATTCGGTTCTTAAATAATGGAAGAAGCTCATAAGTCTGCATCTGAGGGGAAATCTGTTGAGCAGAATTTATCTAAGGACCATGTTTCAAAGTCATCTCAAGGTTTGCCTATGTCTAGTGCTAATAAGTTAAATGATGCTTTGAAGGAAAAGCAGAAGAAGACACAAAAAGATATTGAAGAATTTAAGAAACAGATTACAAAGAAGTTTAAATTTATTGAGGCATTGGGGATTATTCCTGTTCAGGCTTCTAAAAAAATTGAAGAAGAATATGAGATCCCCGAAGAGGAAGCTAAGAAGGAATTGATTCATTTGTGGATGATTATTCCAGAATCTCAGTTTAAGAATATTGCGAAGATTCGTCTTGAGACTGTTGAACAGGCTCGGAAAATTAATGAGAAGTTTTGGGTTCATGTGATGACGCCTGTTGATTATTGGAATCTTGGGCTTGATTCAAAGTTTGGTGTGATGGAAGCTCTTGCTATGTCTTTTCCTATTATGGATAAGGCGATTTTGAGTCATATAAGAGTTTCACAAATTCACAAATCAATGGTTTTGAAAAAGTTTGAAAAGTATGTGACAAGTTATGTTATCGGGGGTTCTTTGACGACTGGGACTGCGAAAAAAGATTCTGATGTTGATGTTTTTGTAGTCATTGATGATACTGATGTTAAGCGGATGCCGAGGCTTGAATTAAAAGAAAAACTTAGGGGAATTATTTATTCATATATTCAAGAAGCTGAAGCTGTGGCGGGAGTTAATAAGAATACCTTGAATGTACAGATTTATTTGATGACTGATTTTTGGGAGGCTGTAAAAGATGCGCACCCAGTGATGTTTACTTTTATTCGGGACGGAATCCCTCTTTATGATAGGGGAACTTTCTTGCCTTGGAAATCTTTGCTTCGAATGGGGAAGATAAAGCCTAGTCCTGAAGCTATTGATATGTTTATGAGTTCTGGGAATAAGTTGAAAGAGACTGTAGAAAAAAGGATTTTTGATATTGCGACTTTGGATTTATTTTGGGGGATTAATACACCTACACAAGGGGTTTTGATGCTTTATGGTCTTGCTCCTCCTAATGTTTATGAGACTGTTAAACAATTCAGAGAAGTTTTTGTTGAGAAGGAGAAATTGGTTGAGAAGAAATATGCAGATATTTTAGAAGAGATTGTGATTGGGGTTTGGAAGAAATATGAGCATGGAAAGTTGAAGCCAGGAGATGTTAGTGGAACAGAACTTGATAGATTGTCTAAGAATGCACTTGATTACATTAATCGGTTAAAGGACCTTCGAGAACAAATTGATAAGAGGGTTCAGGAGAAATCTATGGAAGATACATATAGTGATGTCTTTGGGATGCTTGGTTCATTTTTGAAGAAAAAATCTGAAGCCGCGATAATTAAGGCGTTTGACGATGAGTTGATTAAGGAAGGTAAGTTTCCTCCAAGATTTTTGAAGAATTTGAAGACTATTGCTCGGACTCGAAAAGATGTGGCGAAGGCTCGTGAAGGAGTTTCCGTTAAAAGTGAAAAAGGAAAGGGGAATCAGAAGGGGAGTGGAGTCAAGAAAGATAATTTGACATCTAAGCAGAGTCGTGAGGTCGATAATGCCAGGAAATTTGCAGTTGAGATTACAACTGCTTTGGTTGAACATACCCAGAGGTCAGAAATGGATGTGATGGAGAAGGCTAGGTTTTTGATTAGGGGAAAAGATAGTGAGGCAGAAGTTTTCTTTCTGAAGAATTTATTTTTGGTTCAGGGAGCGAATATTCAGAAGCTTTCTGGGTCTAAATTAGTTAAGTCAGATACTGAAGAATTGAAGGCACAGTTGATGGAACACAAAAATGCAGAGACGAAGATTGATTTTAAGTCGTTGGAAATTTTGAAGAAAGCTTTTGGTGAGTTTGAGTTGGTTTATTGAATGTTGTGATTTAGAACAATAGAATTTATAATATTTGTTTTTTTATTTTGCTTTATGCGTAATGTGATGTATGTTATGGAATCTTTGAGATTTGCGAATAATTTTAGGGAACCTGTTACTCTTTTTGGAAAGCGAAAGTTTGTATCTCTTAAGGATAAAGAATACGATTTATTATTCCATTGTTTGCCTATCCTCCCTCCGCAATTTAGGGCGAAGGAAAGTGACTTGATTGTTCCGGTTAACTTTTGGCAAGGAGATGGGGATGGAAGCCATTTTAATCTTCAAACTCTTGATTGTTTAGATTTGTATGCCTGTGTTAATGAAAATGTTAAAGAAGGAAATTCTAAAATTCCGGATTTGTCTTTTGTTCAACCTGATGGGGATGGAGGATTTGAACGAACATGTATGTATGATATTGAAGAAAAGGATTTGAAAGATAATGGATTGATTGGAAAGATTGAAAGTATTCGGAAAAGAATGAATGAGTCTTATCTTTTCTCTCAAATCTCTTGAGGAGTTTTGATTTCTAAAATTTTGCGAAAGATTAAGTTTATAAATAGTTTTTTCACATAATTAACATGGTTACGGCAAAGGTTATACAATTCAGACGAGGACGAAAAAATTATACCCCTAGACACTTCCTTATTGAGATTGAAGGCGTTGATTCTCGGGAGAAGGCGTCAAAGTTTGTTGGTAAAGTAGTTACTTGGACTAGTACTGGTCGTGAACCCAAAATAATTTCTGGGAAAATCTCCTCTGCGCACGGTGGAAATGGTGTTGTTCGAGCTATTTTTGAGAAGGGGTTGCCAGGTCAAGCTATTGGAACTGAGGTTAAATTAGAATAATGGCACTTAGAAAAGGTTCTGCTTATACGAAGAGATATGCTAGGCCTTATACTCGAAAATCTAAGAAGAGGAAAAAATCTTACATTAAGACTGTTCCGAATTCTCGGATTGTGAAGTTTAAGATGGGGGATTTGAAAGGTTTTGATGAAAATAAATATCCTATTTGTATTCATGTGAGTTCTAAGGAAAGGATTCAATTAAGAGATAATGCGATTGAGGCTGTTCGGCAGTATTTTAATCGGTTTTTGCAAACGAAGGTTGGAAAGGAATTTTATTTGGAAGTGAAAATTTATCCACATCATATTTTGAGAGAGAATAAAATGCTTACTGGTGCTGGAGCTGACCGTATGCAGACTGGTATGAGCCGAGCTTTTGGTAAAACTATGGGACGGGCTGCTTTGATTAAGCCAGACCAAACATTGTTTATTATTGGTGTTAAAAATGATAAGGGCGAGATTGAGGCACGGAAGCTGATTCGTTCTGCTAAGTCGAGGTTGCCTTGTAAGGTTTCTGTTAAGACTTTGCGGGCTTGATATCTTATGAGTGGTTTTTGAGAGGAGTTTAAATTATTAATGGGCTCAATGCCTGACTTCGTTTAGGCATTTCGTGCGGAGGGGAGGTTTGTGAGTGCCTATGTTCTTTGATTAGCTTGTAGAAATTATTTGTTTGGTTTGACATTCATCCAAACATTTAACAACTCAATCTCATTTTTGATTTTATGAAATGGTTTTTTGTACTTGGTCGAAACCCTTCTCTATCACGTGAAGAAGTTCTTTCTTACCTTCAGGCGCGTTCAAGGAAACACTCTGAGATTTTTTTTGAAGGGAATCTTTTGGTGATTGAGACTGCAGATGGAGAGAGGTTTGATATACAAGAGTTTGGAGGAGTTTTGAAGTTGGGGGAAATTTTATTTGAAGGCGATGCTGAAGGGTTTGCTTCGTTTGTTTCTTTAGATGAGATTGTTCCGGCAGATAATTTTACTTATGCTTTGTTTGGGAATATGGAGGCAGATGTTTTGAAGGAGAAGTTTAAGCTTGAGCGGAAGAAGGCGATTATGAAGCATGGTCGGAATCAGATGGAGCTTGAGGGAGGCAAAAAGATTAATATCTCTATGAATTCAGATTTTTCTATTTTTTTGAGTGAGTTTGGTGGGAATATCTTTTATGGTTTAGCTACTCAGAATTATGATTCAGCGGAAGTTGAAGCTCGGGATATGAATAAGCCTGTTCGTCGGGAGAGTTTGGCTATTTCTCCTCGCCTTTCAAAGATTTTGGTTAATTTGTCTGGGGCGAAACCAAGGGATTTGATGATGGACCCTTTTTGTGGTGTTGGAGGGATTTTGCAGGAGGCTCTTTTGAAAGGGATTAAAGTTTATGGAGTTGACAGAGATAGAAAGGCGATTGCTGGAGCGGAGACGAATCTTGGTTGGATGAAGAAAAAGTATGGGTTTAAAGGTTCTTTTGTTTTGAAGGCAGAGGATTCTCGAAGGATTGATGATTTGCAGTTTGGTGCTGTTGCGACTGAAACGCCTTTGGGGAAAGTTCTAAAGAAGAAACCGAAAGATAGTGAGGCTCAAAAGATTATAACAGATTTTGAAGCATTTATTTATCCGATATTGCAGAGATTGAAGAGGGTGAAGAAGTCTAATGCGAAGATTGCGATTACGTTTCCAGTGATTAGAGACTTTAGGGTGGACGCTAAAAAGATGGCTCGAAAAGCTGGATTGAGAGTTGTTGTTGGGCCGATTAAGGAATCTAGGTCTGATCAGTTTATTAGTCGGGATGTTGTGGTTTTTGAGTAGGAAGATTTATAAATATCTAAAGATATCTTTTGGTAGATGGAAACAAAACAACTTAATGTAAAAATCTCTAAGAATTTGCTTGAAGCAGCTAAGAGTTATTCCGAACTTTATGGTTATAGAAATATTCAGGAATTAATTGCTGAGAGTATGAGGGAGAAAATATTTGAGAAAAATGAATATGATGAGACATTTACTAGTGAAGAAATTGATTTAATTGATAAAATTTTAGAAGCAAATATTAAGAATAATAGTTTTGGCACTGAAGAAGAATTAAACGAGTTGTTACAATGAATCGAAAGATTATTCCAACGAAGGACTTCTTAAAACAGATTAAAAATCTCGATTCAAAGTCGAGAAGTATAATTAAAGAAAAGATTAATCTTATTAAAGAAAATCCTTACAGGTTTAAAAGAATACGCTCTAAAAATCTTTCAAAGGTATTTCGCGTAAGACTCTCTATTCAAAAAAAGGAAACGAGGCTTATTTATGCAATTATAAATCCAAATATAATTTTGGTTTGTCTTTTAAATCGGAAGGGTGATTATAAAGATTTAGAAAAATATCTTAGAGGTTTGAGGAAATAAGTAGTAAAATAATCAACCTTTTTTTTCAAAGAAAGCGTAATAATTTTGAAAACAATTTGGACCGGCTTTTTCTAATATTTCTCTTGAGACCTCATCACTCAATAATCTAAGCTGTTTATCCTCATTCTCATTTAAGATTCCTATAAAATTAAATTCTTCGGGGATAGTGAGAAGCTCTGTAGTGTTTCCATGCCAATCGTTCGCAATAACATATCCTCCAACTTTTAGCGTAGGTGTAGCATCTCTACTTTTTATTCCAGGATTTAACAAAATCAAAAGGTCGTGCAAATTATCTGGGCGGTATAACTTTGCATCACCATGAATAGCCTCAATGCCATTTCTTTGCAAAGCTTTAATTGCATGTTCATTAATATCTAATAAAGTAACATCAGAGTTGGGAAAAGCCCTTATAGGTGTAGAGTCCATATCGCAACCAGGATAATAAACCCTTCCAGGGGTTCCAAATTCTTTTTGATAAAATTCGTATACTTTTGTTAGTGTATCACTAAAAGAAGGTTCAGAGTCTGCGTAAAATTCTTCTGTAGTTTTTCTTGTTCTTAATAACTCTAACTCCATAGAATCAAGTCCTTCTTCCAAAGGCCTAAAACTTCCAGGTTTAATATCTTCAGATTCTATAAAGGACTTCTTTTTTTCAAACCAATCTCCTTCAAACCAATCCCCCTCGTTAACTCTCGATTTTCCCATGTCTACCCATAACATTTTCTATTTATAAATCTTCCCTTTCTGTCTAAACTTCTAAGTAACAACACAACAAAACATTTAAATACCCTTATTCTTAATATTTCAACATGGAAAACCCTAATTTTACCGGAATAGGTAAGAAATACGTGGAAAACCCTTCAGAAGAAGGAGATTTAGGAGTTGGAACTGGGAAAGTTGATTCTTTGAAAGAAGTTATTAGTGAAATTAATGACATGGTTGGAGAGAGGAAAAAACTTAGTGGTGGATTTTTTAGAGATGCTGAAAAAATGAAAAGAGAGATTAGTAATTTTTTATTGGAAAGTGCACCTGCTGGTGAAGGAGATTCTGAGTTCGTTCGAGAGAGGTCTGAGCTTCGTAAAAAACAAATGGATGTTACTGAAATGCAACTGAACGAAAGAGTTGGTTGTTGGAGAGATATTGCTTTATTGAAGAAGGAGCTTCGGGAAAGAGAAAAGGAATTAAGCGAGAGATTGAACCGTGCAGATATGCTTGGAAAGATTTTGGAGGACGGAGATTAAGATGGAGAATTATTCATATGAATTACTTGATAGGACTGCTGAGATAAGTGTGCCTTTAGGAGAAGGGGTTTTAGACCGTTCTCTTGCAGAGGCTACTGCACTTGGTTATTCTGCAAGGAATCCAGATAATGTTGTAGATTTATTGGAATGGGGCATTGATGGAGGATTTAATCTTGCTTGGGCTTATGAAGGTGGAGTTAATATTACTAGAGTACTTTGGAATGGATTAGAAGACTTGATGGAGGGAGAAGAATAAAATGAAAAACAGAATCACTGGATATTCCTATGAATCAAGAGACCACTTGTGTGAATTAGTGGACAGAACTAAAAAAGAAGTTATTGAACTTGGGAGTGGTTTTAATAATCCTCTTTCTGCAGATGATATTGCAAGGAATTATTCTGCCCAATTTCCTGATAATATAATTGATTTGATAATTCGAGATAAACGAGGAGACCATATAGCATTATGGGAGTATCATGAAGGACAAAATATAACTGAAAAGGAACTTGAAGCTTCTTTAGATAATCCAACTTCCGTTAGATATGAATTATTTGATAGGAGTACTCAGAGCAATGTAATTCTTGGAACTTCTTCTGATAATTATACTTCTGCAAAATTTGTTGCGGAGAATCATTCTGCAATATTTGGAGATCATACGCTCGATTTAATTTTATATGACTCTGATGGAGATGTTAAAGCTTCTTGGGAATATTTTGGCGGGGTAGATGTAACTTTAAAAAAATCAAAACGTTTTGCGAGGAGATCTAAAGATGGCTTATCATAGAGAATTATCTGTTGAAGATATTTGTCGTAAGCTTCAACCTTTACTTGGAAGTAAGATTGATGATT
>CAYMMZ010000005.1:0-2297 GCA_964391715.1 Candidatus Woesearchaeota archaeon
TTCTGGTGAGTTGTTCTGCTTGATTTATGTTTGGAGAATGGAGGGTTCATGTTGGTTTCTGGTGAGTTGTTCTGCTTGAGAATGAGTTGGATGGTGTGGGGTTTTGGATGGTTTATTGATTTACAATTCGTCTAACTCCAAGTCGATGTCGTCACCAACCATTGCATCTGTTTGGACTTTTGATTTCATTTTGGTTTCTTGTTTTTCTCTTTGCCTTTTCATTTCTACGAGGTCATTTAATGTGACATCTTCCATCGATTCTTTCGATGAGAAATCTATTTCTTTTTTTGGGGGTGTTGATGATTCTGATGGGTCATTCATTTTTTGTCTCACGGATTTTAAGATTTCCATTTCTTCATCTTTGGTTCTTGTGAACTTGACTTTTGTTCTATAATTTTTTAAAAGTTTTATCCCAAAGAATACTTCGAACTTTGTGAACACTTCTTCAAAATTTTGTGGGATTTTTCCTTTTTCTATGTCTTGGATTATTTCTGGTTCAATGCCTATTTTCTCTGCTAATTGGTTTATGCTCCATTTTTTTCTTCTTCTAGACATATTTAGAGTCCAATAATAATCGTCTAGGACATCTTCGTGCCTTTCTTTCTTTTCTGGGACTCTTAGCTTTGCAAGATTTCCTTGGATTGCTGTTTGGTCTCCGCTGATTTCTGTTCGGTCCTTCATTCCCGACATTTTTTCCATTCTCTCCCTAACAGAAGCCCTTTCTTCTCCCTTACTTAATTGTTCCTCTGAAGGCTTTCTGATTATTGGTATGCCTTCCTTTTCTGCACAAATTGGACAAATCATTATCATTTCTACATTTAGAATTCCTTCAAATAACTCTACTTCTTGGCTCCCTTTTTTACAGACTGCACATCTCATCCCCTTAGAAAAGAATTACTATTTTTAAAGAATACTGTGATGAAATGCAACATAATCAATGTTAATTGTTAAATAAATCTTTGACATTTTGTGTGTTCTTTATTGTATATAGAACGTCTTTGTTGTTTACTATTAGTGCTGGAAGGGAATTTATCTTATATTCTTCTATTAATAGATTTAGAGATGTTATTTCTTGGTCTGCTGCTATTGGTATGAGAAGTGTGTTTGGGTCTTCTTTTTTTAGGTCTAGTAAAATCTTTGACCAAACTTTTTGGGTTGCTTTTTTTTCTATTTCTTCTGCTTCATATTCATAAAGATAGACAATTAGGTGGTAGTTGTCGCATCTATCTAATGAATTTTGGTTTCCCATCCAAAGAAGAGTTCTAAGAAGGTCATATTTTTTATGAAGGAGTTTCATTCCATCTGTTAATTTTCCTGCTGTTTCGTATTGCTCTAGTAGTTTTGCTTCTTCATAAATTTTATTTGCAAAGTCTATGTTGTTTTTTCTTAAGGAATCGCAGTCAAGTTCTGAATCTTTGGATAATTGTGAAATTGCAGTTCCATCCACAAGGCTTATTTCGGATTGTATATAGAGATTACTTATTTTGTTTGAATTTCCGGTTTCTACTAGAATTCCCGTGAAGAGTCCTACTAAGAATATTGCTATAGTTATAACGAGAGCTTCCCAAAAAACGTGTTTCTTGCTTTTTAACATTTTACCAGGTATTATGCCCCTTTATGAATTTATAAAATGCCACGATTAGCAAGGGCGGATACATTAGGAGGTAGAAGATTGAGTATATAAATATGTCGCGGAGAGGATGTTTTGGGAAGTCTTTTTCTCTGGAGTAGGCCATTGCAGTGAGAGTATATGTTAATCCTAGAACAAACAGGAGCATTCCGAAAAGGAATAGGATACTCGGGTTCATGTTGAAATCTTCTGCTGCGATTAGTGCTACATTGGCAGCTACAGAATACTTTGTGACTAGGAATTTTACAACTACATATTGGAATATTCTGTAAGCTAAAAAGAATAACCCTGTGAGACCTAGAATCCATGAGAGCGTGAAAAAAGGCATAATGAAGAGCCCAAGCATCCCTGTTTCTCTAAATTGGCTTCGGTATTTTGAAATTGTTTGCAATCCTCCAACATTCCACCTTATTCTTTGATTGAACCAAGTTTTTACATTGTCTGGGACAACAGTATAAGCAATTGCCGGAATCGCCATTTGGACTTTCCATCCTTTGGAGACAAAATTCCATGTTATCTCAATATCCTCTGTTAGATTTTTTTCATCAAAACCTTTTACTTGGTCAAATGCTTTTTTTCTGTAGATGCTCAAAGGTCCATTCGTTACATAGATGGATTCTAGAAAACCTAGAAGTTTTCTTGTGAAGGCGATTATCTTATATTCTAT
>CAYMMZ010000005.1:2397-29176 GCA_964391715.1 Candidatus Woesearchaeota archaeon
ACTTTTTTTAGTCCTTTGTAGTCTGAATTTAGAATTGCTTCTATTGTTTTTCCAATACTTTTGGCTTCATTGAAACATGGAACTACTATGCTTAGAGGATAATTTCTATCTGGTTTGATTACTTCATATATTTGTTTTCTGTTTTGTGAATATGTTAAGATATATATGAACAGAAAATAGAATGCTATGAATGTGTAGCCTAGGTAGACTATTGTTAAGGGCTCCATTACTCTATTTTTTCCTCTTTGTTGCTCTTCTCGCTCTTATCCACATTGAAGTATTCGTAGAATTCTTCTGAGAGGGAGAGGTCTAATGTGTGCCCTGACCTTTTTGCTATTACGAGGCCCAATTCTCTGAATTTTTTTATGTGGTCGTAGGATTTGTTTCCTCTGATTTTTATGACTACAGATTGTTTTATTGGTTGTTTGTATGCTATTATTGCTAAGGTTTCTTGCTCTGCTTTTGTGAATTCTACATTTCCGGTGGCTAGGCGATTTATAAGGTAATGATATTTTTCGATTACATCCATCTTCCAAGAATTATTTCTATTAACTAGTCTTAGAACTCCTGTAGAATATTTTTTTTCTAATCTGTTGAGTGTTTCTTTTATCATTAAAGGATTTATGTCTGTAAGGAGGATTAGGTCTTGGAGATTTAGAAATTTTCCTGCTATGAAAAGGGAGGCTTCCACTTTTTCTTCTGCTTCTTTTTCATTATTCTCAAATTCGTTTTCAATATCCTCGGCAGTTGATTCTGTTATAATTGGTGTTTGAGATTGTTCCTCTTTTTTTGGTTGTTCCATTTTAATCGTGAATTGCGAATCTAAGTAGGCCGCCTGCTCCGCCGAGATTATCGAATTGGACGCCTTGTGCGGTTTCTTTTGTTACAATGTGAACTTCTGTTGAAGAACCTTTAGCTAATTTTTCTAAAAGTTTTACTTTTTCTCTTGGTAGAGATTTTGAGAGGATTAGTTTTTCTACTGCTCCCCTTGTTAATCTGTCTTCTACTTCTGCTTCACCGTATGAAACTTTCTCTGGTTCTTTTGCTAACTTCTCAAAGAACTGGTCAAGAATTTGTTTTTGTTTTGTGATTTCTTGCTCTGCTAAAAGATCTTGGGAAAGCTCTACTAATTCCTGAAGCCCATGCATTCCCGTTCCCCCGAGATCTTTTACTCCAAGAACTTTATCTTTTAATTGGGTTACTAGCTGTCCTTGGTCTAAGAATTCTTCTTTTGTTGGAATTGGACCTCCGACTAAAATTCCTTTTAGTTTTTTATTGTCCCAGAAATGTTTCTTCATTGATTCTGCCACTCTTTTGAAAAATTCTTTCGCCATGGATTCCCTTATCCTTGCGAATCTTTGAGCAGATTGTCCTCCTGCCCTTGTTTTCCCTGGGATTCCTGAAGTCATATTTTGAAGAATTTTTATATGTTTTCCATCAAGAACTCCAATTGTCGCTTCGTTTCTTTCAATAATTAAAAGGCCATAGACTTCATCTGTTTCTAACATATCCATTAAAGGGTCCAGGACAAAGGTTTGGTCGCATCTATAAATTTTTACTTTTAATTTTTTTGGAGGTTCTATCGCCCAGATTTCTAAATTTTCCTTGCCTTCTTTATCCGTTACATTTCCTGAGAAGACCGCAAGTCCGTTTGGGGGAGTCTTTCCAAATTCTTTTAGTTTTCTGATTGCCCTTTCCAAAGCATTGATAACATTTTTTCTTGTGGCAGTAGATTTAATATTTGTTGCCGTTCCCTTTTCGTTTTCTAATTGTTTGGTTGTCTGCGTAAGGGTTGCTCCAGAAGGAACGAATACAGTTATGAGTTCGGTGTGGCGACCACGATAACCTTCTAATTCTTCTAAAAGAGCTTCTAGTTCAAATTTTTCTGCTTCATCCATGTTATTCTAAGTTATGACAGGCTATTAAATCTTTTTCAAAGGGTTTTAAGTCGCTTGGTATCTTTATTTTTTTTATTGGAGACTTTAGAGAAATTTCTTTTTCCTTCTTTGCCTTCCAAACTTTTGAATTAAATTCTATAATCTTGTTAACTAATTTTGGGGAATCTATGCCTATATTTCTAACTTTCGGCCAATCAAGGCTCAATAAATCAATTTTTAATTCTTTTGAGATTGTTGTTGTTATCTGAGGGATTATTGGGTAAAGTAATGTGATTAATCTCTCAAGGAGATAGTATAGTGTGTATTTCGCTGAGTTAGACTCCTCCTCTGAGAATTTTTTCTCTTCATTATATGCACGAGATTTTATGAGCTCTATATAGTTTGAGGCGAAAGTATCCCAGAGAAATTTCCTTAAGTTTTGTGCAGGGTGATTAAAATCATACTTCTCGTAAGATTTATCGCAGAAATCTGTAAGCATTTCAATATGGTTTATAAATATCTCATCGGTTTTTGTAATTGTTAGAGATTTTTTTGGTTTTTCAAATTGCATAACGAATTTTGCAATATTTAGTAGTTTGTTTAGTGATTTTTTTTCTGCCCTGATTTTTTCTCTAGAGCATGAGATGTCGATTTTTGAAAGGTCTCCTTCAATTGAAGCCCAAAATCTGAGAGCTTCTGAACCTTCTTCATTTAGAATATCTAATGGATTAATGATATTCCCTAGTGATTTTGACATCTTTCTTCCAGATTGATCTAAAATATGTTGGTGAATCCATACATCTTTGAAAGAGGGTTTCTTTTTTTCTAGATACCCTCTTAGAATTGTGTAATAAAGCCAGGTTCTTACTATATCTTTTCCTTGTGGTCTGAGTGTTGCTGGGAAAGATTTTTTAAAAAAGTTGTCGTCTTTTTTATACTGGAGCATTTGTAATTCTGAGATGGATGAGTCAAACCATGTGTCGAGAACGCGTTCTTCACCTTTCCATTCTGCATCCGGGAAATTAGATACTTTTCCTAATAGCTTTCTCGTTTCTTTATGGATTACTTCTGCATTCTTCGGGGGTGCTTTTTTGAAGGGTTCTACATATTTATCTCCGGGGCTAAGTGCTACTTTCTCTTCGGAATACCATAAAGGTATTGGGGTTGCATAATATCTTCTACGGGAGAGTGGCCAGTCAATTGCTATATTATCTATCCATAAATCTAGCATCTTTTTTGATTCTTTAGGATAAAAATTTATTTTTTTAGTGATTTTTTTAATTTCCTTTTTGATGTCTAGTTGTCGAAGATAGAATTCTGGCATTTCAATAAATTCTATTTCTGCTTTTGACCTTTCTGAAATTGGAACTGAGTGGATTATCTTTTCTTGTTTTTTTAAGTAGCCTTTTTCTTTTAATTTTGTTATCATCTCCTTTCTTGCGTCTCTCGTTGAAAGTCCTTCGAGAAATCCTCCGTGTTCGTTCATTTTTCCTAGTTTGTTAATAGAAGATACTGCTTTAATCCCTACTTTTCTAAGGAATCTTACTGCATCTTGGTCTCCTCCTGAAGAACTCATAAAAACAATTCCTGTTCCAAATTCTGGGTCGGCATCTGTATGTTCAATTATCTCAACTTCATTATTGAAGATAGGAGTTATTGCCTTTTTCCCTTTGAGGTGCTTATATCTTTCGTCTTTTGGATTGTAAATTATAAGGGCTGAAGTGCATAGTAACTCTGGGCGCGTTGTTGCAATTATGATTTCTTCATCTATTTCTTTAACATTGAATGCCACATAGTTTAGATTTGTTTCTTTCTCTTCACGGTTAATTTCTGAATCCGCTATTGTTGTTTGGAGTTTGAGATCCCAGTTATTGATTCTTGAATCCTCATAGATTCTCCCTTTTTTGTATAGGTCTACGAATGTTTTTTGGGTTACCTTCCTGTATTCTGGGGAATCTGTATTGTAGATATCCCCAATATTTTTTCCTTCCTTATATGATGAAAAAGAAATTCCTAATTTTGCAAAAGAGTCTATGGATTCCGCAGAAGATTCGCTTAGTAATTTTTTACAATATTCTATGAATTTTTCTCTGCCAATCTTGAATGGAGAAATTTTGTATTTTTTTTCTGCAGCCATTTCAATCGGGAGCCCATTTCTGTCGAGACCTAAAGGGAATAAAACTTCAAATCCTTTCATTCGCTTGTATCTAGCAAAGAAATCCATGAAACAATAAGTTACTGCATGCCCCATATGGATTGGTGCGTTCACATAGGGTGGAGGTGTGTCAATGGAATAAATCTCCTTTTTAGTTTTTTTGTCAAATGAAAATTGTTTTGAGTCTTTCCACTTTTTAGTTATTTCTTTTTCTATCTCAACATTCCAGTTCTTTATTTCTTTTAGAGTAGTCATATCTTACCAAACGACCGAGTTCTTTAAAAAAGTGTTGATTGAGTTTATTGAGGAGGATTAGAGGTTAGGAGTCTTTTGGAAATGGGTCTTTAGCTTTACTATATGGGTTATTGAATCTCTAAAGGCAATTAAGTCTATTTCTGCATCTAAGGGGATATCTTCTGCTTCTTTTCTTAATTTTTCTAGAGATTTTTTATATCCATACTCAAAGTCTGGAAGTGCGTGTGACCTGCCTCCTTGAGCGGTTAAATCAAAACTTCCTTCCATACGAGCAAACCACTCGGGAATTTCTTTCCCTTTTTCTTTATAATTTGATTTCCAAATCCTTACTTTATAAATTACTATAGAATACTCTGCCCCTTCTAATTTTTTACATCCTTCTTCTAAGCCTGAATTGACATCATTAACTAAAACTTCTAAGTTTGTTGTTGAAAAAGATTTATCATAAAATTTTAGAGAATACAAAACTTCTTCTCTTCCTACAGGTTCTGGAATTTGTACTTCTATTTTAATAGGAGGTTTTTAGAGATTATATAATTTATGTCAAAACCAAAATTTATAAATAAACTCTATTCATTAAATTTCTAATGGTAGAGGGAAAAATTGACAAGGCGACACTTATCATAACGGAAAAACCTGCTGCTGCTGCGAAAATTGCTGCTGCTCTTAGTGGGGCTACTGATGAGAAAATTACTAACAAAGATAAGGTTTCTTATTATGAATTTTATAAAGGGAGTCGGCGATACATTGTGGGTTGTGCTGTTGGGCATCTTTTTGGAGTTCAACAGATTGCGAAGCGTGGACCTTTTCCAAATTTTGAGGTTAAGTGGCAACCATCTCACCAAAAGAAGGCGGGAGCTTTTAGTAAAAAGTATTTGACTGTTCTTAAAAAATTAGCTAAGGAATCTGATGAGTTTATTGTTGCAACAGACTTTGATGTTGAAGGAGAAGTTATTGGCTGGAATGTGGTTCGTTTTGTTTGTAAGAAAAAAGATGCTAAAAGGATGAAATTTTCTTCATTGACTAAAGAGGCTCTTTCGAATAGTTTTGAAAATCTACAGTCCTCTCTTAATTGGGGAGCAGCATATGCTGGAGAAACCAGGCATTATATTGACTGGTTTTATGGAGTTAATTTATCTCGTGGTTTGATGAAGGCTCTTTCTAGTACCGGAACTTTTAGGATTTTGTCTATTGGTCGTGTTCAGGGTCCTGCTTTGAAAATTGTTAGTGAGCGAGAAAAAGAAATTGATGCTTTTGAGCCAGAACCATTTTGGCAAATTTTCTTGCAAGTTAAAGATATTAAGGGACAGAAGTTAGAAGTTAAACACCCTAAAGATATTTTTAATAAGGGAGAGTTATTGAAATTTAAACATCTCCAGGGAAAATCTGGTACGGCTCAAACAAAAGTTGTTGAAGAAGAAGTTTTGGCACCGATACCTTTTGATTTGACTACTCTCCAAACGGAAGCCTATAGACATCATGGTTATACTCCGACACAAACCTTGAAAGTTGCACAAAAACTTTATTTGTCTGGAGTAATTTCTTATCCGAGAACTTCTAGCCAGAAATATCCTAAAGATATTGGATATGATAAGATTATGAAAAAATTGAAGAAGTATACTACTCTGACAAAATATGCAACTAAGGGAAAACCGACTGAAGGTAAGAAAGAGGATCCTGCCCATCCTGCGATTTATCCAACAGGAGAATCTAAGAAGATAACTGAGACGGATAAAAAAATTTATGATTTAATTGTAAAGCGGTTTATTTCTTGTTTTTGCGATTCTGCGAAGATTGAAAATAGGCGTGTTTCTGTGGAAGTTGGAGGCCTTAAATTTAATGCGAAGGGTGTCCAAATAAAAGAGAAAGGATGGATTCATGTTTACCCGAGCTCTATTAAGGAATCTGTTGTTCCAATTATGAATGGGACTATTGATGTTTTGGAAATTAGAACAGAAGAAAAAGAGACTAAACCTCCTCGAAGGTATTCTGCTGCTTCACTTGTAAAGGAACTTGAAAAAAAAGGTCTTGGGACGAAAGCTACAAGGGCTGGGATTGTTGAGACCCTTTACTCTCGGGGATATGTTCGTGAGAAAAGTATTGAAGTAACTGAACTTGGGATGAGGATGGCTGAGACATTAGAGAAATATTCTCCTATTATTTTGGATGAAGAGTTGACTCGTGAAATGACTGAAGAATTAGAAAAAATTGAGGTCTCTTCTAAAGATTTTGAAAAGATGGAGTTGAAAGTTTTGGAAGAAGCTAAGAAATCTGTTACAAAAATTGCCGAAGGGATGGATAATAATCTTGAAGGGATGGGGAAGAGTTTGAAAGACGCTAATGCTATTGTTTGGGAAGAAGAAAAAGAGGCTAATACCATGAGTGAATGTCCTGTTTGTCAAAAAGGGAATCTTCGAGTGATGTATGGGAAGAGGTTCTCTCGGTATTTTGTTTCTTGTGATGCTTACCCTGACTGTAAAACAATTTATTCTTTGCCTCCAAAAGGAATGATGAAGCCTGCCAGATTGTCTAAGAAAAAAGCAGAAGAAATAAATCTTCGACATGGGAAAGGAACGGTGGGGGAAAAGGTTAATGAAGGAGATTTGGAGAATTGTCCTGAGTGTGAGTTCCCGATGATTATTAGTCTTCAAAAAGGGAGAGCTCCTTGGAAGTTTTGTTTTAATCCTGAATGCTCAACTAATGAAGAAGCTCAAAAGAAAAAGGCGGAGTTTAAAGCAAAGTTGGCGACAGGAGAGATTGAAATTGATAAGGAAGGAAAGGTTGTTAACCATGGAGCTGAAGCTAAAAAGAAGGTTGCTAAAAAAAGAGTGAAGAAAGTTGTGAAGAAGAAAAAGAGGGTTGTGAAGAAGTGATGGCTAAATGGATGAAGAAGGGCTAATAAAAAATCTTAGAACATTCCTTTCTTTCGAATACCTTCATTTATTATCTCAAAAGTAAAACTCTTTATTGGAAGGCTTCGATGTTTCTTTAATGTCAGCCTTCTTCTTCCCTTGAAATCTTGGAGTTCGATTAAACACTTACTCCAATATTTTAGAAGGTCTCCTCCGACCATCGAGATTTTTTTCTCGGTTTGTCTTTCTTCATTGTTCTGGGTAAATGTTGAGTAGACTTGGTTTGTTACAATTACTGGGATGTTTTGCTTTCTTGAGATTTCGTTTAAGGTTCTTAATTGCTTTGCTAATTTCCTATTTACTTCCGCGATTTTTTCGTTGTCTTTTGAGGTTATTGCTTCCCCTAGTTCCAATCTATAAAGCATTGCTATCGAATCTATTATAATCAATGAGACATCTTCTTTTTTTAAATGTGTTAAGAGTTTTTCAAATGATTTTTCTTGTTCTTTGAAGGAAGTTGGTTTTAATAGTAGGATATTTTGAAGAGACTTTTCTATTTCTTCTTTTGTTCCCTTGTGGATTTGTTTGAACCTGTCTGTTGAGAATCCTCCCTCAGTATCTATGAAAATTACTTTGTTTCCTTTTTTTGCTTGCGATGTTGCGACAATAATACAAAGATTTGACTTTCCAGAACCTCCAGGACCGTAGAAAGTGGTTATTATATCAGTTTCAAATCCTCCAAAAAGAAATTTGTTTAAATCGTATGAACCTGCGGAGATTTTGGTTTCCTTTGCCATATTTTGGAAAAGAAGTTAGATGGTTAAAAAGATTTATATAGTTAGGAAAGGTTGAAGTATATGGCAAAAGCAAAGGTTAATGAGAGGATTGAGCTTCTTTGGAGGATATTAATTGCACTTATTAGTGGACTAGTTTTAGCTGTATGGAGATGGGTGATAGTATTTGTAGCGATAATTCAATGGTTTGGGGTTTTATTTAGTGGACAAAGGAATAAAGATTTGGCTGAATTCTGCGAGTATTGGAACAGTGAGACTTATAGGTATATTAAGTATTTGACTTTTGTGACAAATGAAAGGCCGTTTCCATTTAATCCGTTGAGAGTTTTGAGTAAGTATGAGAAGTAGATTGGTTTTGGCGGTAGGTTGAAAAATTTATAAGTGGGGGCTATTATCATAATATAAGATGTTAGTAATAATTAGAGGAAATGCTTGTTCTGGAAAGTCAACTATAGCAGAAAGGCTTAGGACTTCTTTTAAAAATCCTAAAAGGGTTGCAGTCATTCATACAACTATCTTTTATTGGGAAATTGTCCATGGAGATACTAAAAAAATGGTTATGGAGAACACTAAGGATATTCTTAATAATTATCTGAAAAATAAATATGATGTAATCTTGGAAGGAACATTATCTGATAAAAATAAGAAAGGTAATTTATATGTAAGTGATTTTTTGAAATTAGCTAAGAAATATAAGGTCCCTTCTAAAGAATTCTTTTTTGAAGCAGATTTTTCTGAGCTAAAGAAAAGAGAGAAAAATAGAAAAAAGATCTCCCTTAAAAGATTAAAAGAATTTTATGATAAAACCAATAAAACGAAAAAAGGTGACGAGATCATAATTGATACCTCAAAAAAATCTATTAACAAAGTTTTAAGAGAAGTTAGAGGACATTTAGTTATTAAGTAGGATTTAAGATTCACTTCAACTTCTTGAATTCATCAACAGCGGTGTCGATTTCTTTTTCTATTCTGGAGATTGCGCCTTTGAGAAGTTTCTTTGGGTTATCTCCTTCAATGTGTAGAATTGGATTTTCCGTAGGATGGTTTCTTTTCCAAGCTGCTAACTTTGCGCCTTCTTTGTTCAAATATGCTCTAAGAACTTCTGCTATTGTTAAACTAGATATCTCTAAGTCCATTGAATTTTTATCTTCTTTTAGAATTTTTACTTCCATAATAATATGGGAAGATTTTGGTTTTTAAGTTTATTGGTGTGGTTATTCAATCATACTGAGATTGTCTTTTCTGATTCTTGTGACGTGGTCGACGAATCCTTCGATTTTTTGCTCGTGGCTGACTAAGATGATTTGTTCTGCTTTTAGTTGGTCAAAGATATCTCGCATTTTATCAATTTGTTCAGTTGCGAACCCGTCTGTCGGTTCGTCTAGGATTACTAGGTCTTTGGTTTTTATTTTTGAGAGCATTGAGTTGAGAACTTGGTTCAGGGAGAGTCTATATGCTAAGGCCACTGCAGTTCTTTCTCCTCCTGAAAGGAAGTCATATTCTATTTCATAGTCTTGGTTTGTGATTATGGGTGTGAAGTCCTCATCTAATCTAACCGACAAGGAATCTGAGACTAACATTGAGAACCACTCTGTGAATATTGTTGAGAACTCTGCCCTTAATTTTGCCATGACATTTTTTTCTGTTAGATTGATTAATGTAATGAATTTTTCTTGAACCCAATCTTGAAGTCCTCTCAAATACATTGTTTGTTCATGGATACTTTCTTTTCTTTCGATTTCTTCTCTTAGTTCTTCTAGTCTTAATTTTATCATTTCTAATTCTTTGTTTTTTGTTGCTAGAGTTAGCTCTTTATCTCTCGCAATTTTATTTACCTTGTCAGATTCTTTTTTTGCATTATCATAAATCTCTGATGAATTTTCGAAAGTTTTGTCTTTTTCTTCTAGTTCTGTTAGTTTATTTTTTAATTCTATTGCTTCATTAGAAGTTCTTTCCAAGATAAAAACGTCACTCTTTATTTTTATCTCCATTGATTTTCTATGTTCGAATTTAATCTTATCTTGTTGTAATTTATTTTTGTCCACTTCATATCCTGCAATAAGTTCTTTTTCTTTTTCAATTTCTTTTATCAGTGAGTCTTTTTCTTTTATTTTTTGTTCAAACTCTCTGTCCAATTCTTCAATGTCAAATTGCGTTCTTTTGGATATTTTATTTTTATGTTCTTCATGAACATTTTGAAAGCATGTTGGACAATTCTCTAAAGACACTACCTTCTCCCTCATTTTCAAAGGGACTTCTTTTTGAGAATTTATTACAGATATCTTGGAATTTATTTCAAGGAATTCAGAGTTTCTTTCATCTAATATTTTTTTGTGTTTCTCAAACAAATCCAAAACTGCCCTTAATCTTTCTTCAGAGAAATTAATCTCTTCTTTTATTTGGCTTCTTGCTAATGTTATGTCTCTTTTCATTCTAGTTTCCTCATCTTTTTTTGCTTGGAGAATTAATTCTACTTTAGAAATCTCAGAGGAAACTAGTTTTTTCTCTTCTATGATTTGTTGAACGGACTCTAATCTTTCTTCGGCTATTTGTTTTTCTTCTGAGAGGGTTTTGTGTTCTAAATTTAAGTTGTTTGTCTCTCTTGCTAGAGAAATCTTTTTTTCATTTTCAATTGTGAACTTTTCTCTCAATAGATTTAATTCTGAAATTAAGACTTCGTTAATTTTTATTTTCTCTTTTACTTTTTGAATGAGAATTTGTGCGTTGTCTTTGATTCTTTTGTATCTGTCAATTCCAAAAATGTGTCTTAGTGTATCTAACCTCACTTCTGGCCTCTCTTGAATAATTGCTTTCATCTCTTCTTGTGGAGTGTAGACTGTGAATTTGTAAAGGAGGTTTGATTTTTTTACGAATTCTTTTGGGTAGTTCAAAAGTGTGATTACTCTGTCTTTCATTTCAGAAGTCGATAGCTCTTCTTTTTTATCTCCATAAGTGATAGTATTTGAGTCTTGAGTGATGCTTCCGCTTTTACTCTTTTTTATCGTCCTCTCTAAGATTATTATTTCATTGTCAATTTCAATTTCTACTGATGCGTAGGCGTTTTCTTTTCCCTGTCGAAGAATTGAAGTTCCTTTTTGTCCAGGTTGTAAGCCGAATAGTGCGAATTGTAATCCCAAAAGAATTGATGTTTTTCCCGCACCTATCTCTCCAGATAATAAAACTGAGCCTTTTGGGAATTCTACTTCTAACTCTTCATAGCTTCTTATGTTTTTTAGATTTAATTTTTTAATTAACATTATACCTCCAATGTTTCGAATATTGTTTTTAGTTCGGAAAGTAATCTTCCTTCAAAAGTTGTGGACTTTTCGTCTTCGTTTTTTTCCATAGAGAGTGCGGTCATCAACTGGGGAAGGTGTTTGTTGAAGCTTATATTTGGATTCTTTTCAGAATATTCTCCCATGATTTTTCTTTCTATGCTTTCTACCTCCTCAATTCCTGAAGATTCCATTTCGAATTCTGATTCTCTAAGTTTTAATTGTGAGATGTTTCTTAAGAATGAGTATGCCCCCTTCTTTCTTACGAAATCTTCTATTTCTTTGAAATGAATATCTCCTGTTTTTCCTTGAGTTAGAATTCCTTTTAACCTTAATAGAACTATTTTATCGTTTAGGTTTTGCTTGTCGATGTCGCTTATTATTTTTTGTGTTGCAGTTAGGGCATTGTCTAATTCTATCTCAATGTATGAAACTTCTTTTAACGGAACTTGGATGAATTCTGTTTTTGTTGATTGTCCATCCATTTCGACAATTCTAAAGCTCCCGTATTTAAGGTCGACTAATTCTTGAAAATTTGCGGGGAAAGTAGGTCCTGGATAAACATATCTTGAGTTGGCTATCTGCTCTTCAAAAATTTTATGGATATGCCCCATAGCATAATAATTTGCCAAAGGTAATTTTTCTTTTTCAATTGCTTCCATTGGAATTGTGCCTACTACATCACGAATTGTTGTATGGAGCATAAAAATTGTTGAAGGATGCATTTCTTCGAAGTATACTTTCTTTAGGTCTTCTACTTCCATTCCAGATTTCTTTCCAGGATAGCCGTATATTGCGATATTTCCATGCATTGTTGGGCTTAATTTGATTCTCCCATCTTCTTGGATTTTGTAATTTTCTACATTTTTACAGAAGCCTGCTCTTTCTAAAACGTCTAAGAAAGTTTTTCCTGAAGCTGAGAAATCATGGCTTCCTGCGATTAAATATACTGGAATTCCTGCGTCATTTATTTTTTTGAATTCTGCGAAAGAATCTTTTAGAATTTCTATTGAAGGGTATGCTGAGTCGAATAAATCTCCTGCTAGAAGGATGAATTCTACCTTTTCGTCGATACATCTTTGGATGATTTTTTGGAAAGATTGGAAATTTAATGCTTGTAGTTCTTCTTGTCTCCAACAACCTAGATGACAATCTGCTATGTGTGCGAATTTTACCATTTTTACCTCTTACAATATCATGGAGGAAAATCTGGATGATATTTAAAGATAGTTGTGGTGCAGATTCTTTGTGGGGGTGTGGTGTAGGGTGTTGACTTTTTAGAGATTATAATCTTAATATTCTTTGCCAATTTTCCCAAGTTAGTCTCCTCTTCTCGTTGACGCTTTCATTATATGGTTGTGAATATAGAACGTGTTCCCATCTTGGCTCTTGTGCACCTTTAATTTTTGGTTTATCGTCAATTAGAATGTCTCCATCTATAATTGTTTTATCTTTTGTGATAATTGTTCTTTTTAACCACTCTGCCCCGAGGTAAGTTTCTACCCAAGATAATTTTTCTTGTGCACATGAAGGATTTGTAAGAAGTGGGCTCGTGCAAATAAAGACCTCTTGATTGGTTGCCATAGTAGTTAGTGCTTCTAAAGATCCTTCAACAGGCTCTAGATTCTGAAAAAAACCTTCCAAATTATAAACTTCCCTAATCAAACTACTGAAAGGTTTTTCAAAATCGTTTTCTAAATAAAAAGAATTTTTTCCATTTCTTTGAGGCAATGGATTTTTTGGATTTTCTTTTGCATAGCCCTTTAGGGCTCCTTTTTCAAAATCCGCAATCACTCCATCCATATCCACTAAAATTCTCATTAAATAATTATCTGGAAGGTATTAATAAATATTGTTGTATTTAAGTAGAGTCTATCTCGTAAATAACTAACTCTTCCATCCAGAGTTTTTTCTTCTTTACAATCTTCCCGTCGAGTTTCTTGATTTTCTCTTGGGGCGTTAAGCTTGAAACGAGTAGGAAAATTTTGCCGTTGGAGTTTAGATGTTTTTTTGCTTGTTTTAGGAACTCTATTGATATTTCGTCTCCTCTTTTTCCACCAGTTGTTGCAATTTGAGATTCTTTTGGCTCTCTTGAATCTTCTGGAAGATAGGGGGCGTTGAAAGTTATAATATCGAATTTTTGTTTTATATTTTCAAACAGATTTGAATGAATTGCATGGAATCCTTTCTTTTTTAATAGATTTACTGCATCTTTGTTTATATCTACTGCCGTGATGTTTTCTTTTTTTAAGAATTTTTTTGCTGTTTCTGAGAGGATTCCTGAAGCAGTTCCCATGTCAAGATAGGTGAGTTTTTTGTTTTTTGTTTTTTTTAAATAATTTTCTAGTAAATTTGATAAGAAATAAGAATCTTCTGCAGGGGAATAGATAGATTTCATTTTAGCTGAACCATCTATCCCAAAATAGCCCAAGTATAGCTGCCCCTACTAGAATAAATATTGAAAAAAGGATTGTTAGGATCCATAAGAGCCTTGAGGACATTGGTTTCCTCTTCTTTTTTGTTTTCTTTATTATTTTTTGTTCTGGGAGAGGTTTTGCTTTTAATTCAAGAGTTTTTTTTGGGAGATTTTCTTTTGGCTTCTTTATTTGTTCTTCTTTTGGTTTTTCTTTTGGTTTTTTTGCTTCCTGTTGAGAGGTTTCTTCTCCTTCATGAGTTATTCTTAATCTTTTACTTGCCTCAAGAACTTCCTTTTTATTATATCCTGCATTGATTAGGCTCTCCATAGATTTTTCTAAGCTCTCTCCTCGTTCAAGAGCATTTTTTAATCCGCCTGTTAGCTCCATTACATTTTTTTCGTCTTGTGGAATCATAATTCTAGAACTTCTCCATCATTCATGAGATGACAGCTTTTCTTTACTTTGTACCCCATCTCTTTTACTATGTCGATTATAGGTTCTGTCTTGTCAAAGCCTCCATGATATGGGATTATGTGTTGTGGCGAGAGAAGTTTAATTGCTTCCTTTAAATCTTCTTCTCTTCCGTGACCTGACACATGAACATCTCTGAAAATTCTCGGTTTATGTTTCTTTAATTTTGCTTCCATCTTTGCGAATTGTTCTTGGTTTACGGGGGTTGGAATTACACTTGAAGAGAATACAATATTATCCTCTTTGGTTACTTTAAACGGAAGTTGTTTACGAGATAATCTTTCTAAAATTGAGCCTGGCTCTCCCTGGTGGCCAGTGCATACTACAAGATAATCTTTCCTATTCCTTTCTACTCTTGAGAAAGTTTTTTCTACTTGTCTTCTATATTTCGCTATACGGATTCCTTCCAAGAATCTTGCCGCTCCTGCAGCTTTTGCTGCGGTTGCATACTTGTCCATACTCCTTCCAAGGAGAACTACCTCCCTATTCAGTTTTTTTCCGAAGTCCACAATACTTTTCATTCTAGAAATATGGGATGCAAAGGTTGTAACAATGATTCCTTGATGGCGGTTGTCAATTTCCTTTAAGGTTTTTCCGAGCATCTCCCTTGCCTCACTTTCTGAGGGTGTTTTTTTATCTGAACCAGAATAAAGAGCGTTTATTATGAAAACTAAAACTCCTTCTTTTCCGATTTCTTTTAATCGCTTGTAGTTTATCTTTATATCCCCCACTGGTTCGTTGTCCATTTTAAAATCTCCTGAGAAAACTACGATTCCCTTTGGAGTATGGATTGCAATCATAGAGCATTGGATTGTTGAATGGTTTATGTGAATGAAATCTATTTTATATTTTCTGTTTTTTCCCTTTACATAGAAAGTAGTATTTGGTTTTATCATATGAGTTTTGTTCTTTAGGATAATATCATTATCATTTAATAGGGATTCGAGGACCCTTATAGAGAACGGAGTTCCGTAAATAGGTGCGTCGTATTTGTCGGACATGAATGGGATTGCTCCTACATGGTCTAAATGAGCGTGACTAACAAATTGTGCACAGACTTTGTGTCTTATATTGTCTACGACAGAATCATCAGGGACTGCTCCAATAGACTTTAATCTCTTTTCGGTCATAATCTTATCTCTTTCTTCCATTGAGACTATTGCAGGTAAGAAGAATCCTTCGTCAAAAATGAAAGCGTCCTCTTCGTATTCTATGACGACCATATTTTTTCCAACTTCAGAAAAACCGCCTACAGTATGTATCTTTACCATTTTTTATTTTAATAAGATGGCTTATGAACAATTTTAATTGCACTCCACCATTTTTTACCTTCGTAAAAGAGTTAGAATGTTTTTAAATATGGTGGTAATGATTCGGAATGTTTTTAATGGAGAGTTTGTTGAGTATGCTATGGGGAAGAAGGGTTTGTTCAAGTGGCTTTGGTGGATGATAATCTTTTTCGTTGTTGGTTTTGCTTTTTTTGTGAGGAGGATAAATGGTTAAGAAAGTTCGTCCGTTGAAGCTTCGTCCATCTTCAAGAGATAAGAGAAGATATTTTTTGGTTAAAGGTTCAAACTCTGCGGTTGAATCTGCAATTTTGGAATATATTGGAGTTCTTGGTTTTGCTAAATCTGGATATATGAAAGTTGTGACAAAGGACCATCCAGGATTTTTGGTGGGAAGTTGTCTTCGTGAGAGGTTAAATGATGTTCGAGCTTCGCTTGGTTTAGCTGGGATGGAGATAGTGAAGGTTAGTGGGACTTTGAAAGGATTGAGGGGGAAGTAGAAAACCTTAAAAACACATCACAATAAAGCTTATTAAGATAAATTCTTGCCTATTAAAACATGGAAGACGTACAACATCAACAAATGGGATATGATAGGGCTGCGACTATGTTCGCGCCTGATGGACATATCTTGCAGGTAGAATACGCTGAAAAGACTATTCGGCTTGGCTCTGCTTCTATTGGAATTGTTTCTGTTGATGGCGTTGTGATTGTAAGTGACCGAAGGCAACGGGATAGTTTGGTAATTGAAGGTTCTGCTAATAAAATTAGCGAGGTTGATGAGCATATTATGGTCGTTTCTGCAGGAATTAGTTCTGACGCTCGTGTATTGATTGAGAAGGCAAGAGTTCTTGCTCAGCAACATAGAGTGAGTTATGATTCTGCACCTAGCACTGAATCTATTGTTCGTGATATTGCAGATGTTAAACAACAATTCACACAATACGGAGGAGGGCGACCTTTTGGGGTTTCTATGATGTTTGGTGGAATGAATGGAGAGCCTTCTCTTTATACAACTGACATTACAGGGAATTATTTGAAGTATAAGGCTAATGCTATTGGAGAACATGATGAGAAGATTCGTAGCTTGCTTAGAGATAAATACCGAGAGGGGCTTAGTTCTCGAGATGCAATTAAGTTAGCTCTTGAAGTTTTCAAAGAAATTCAAGGAGATAATTTTAATTTGGAGAGGTTTGATGTTGCTGTTTTAGATAAGGAAGGAATTCAAAGAGTGAGTAGAGAAGAATTGGATAGTCTTTGAATTGGTGAGTAGATTAATAAAGTCTTTACACATTTATTAAACATGGGAAACACAACAGCACGTATTACTAAGGGAGGAAAACATTTTGAAATTCTTGTAGATTTGGAAGAGGCTATGAAATTTCGAAAGGATGAACCTGGTGCGAATCTTGGTTCTGCTGTTTTGACTAATTCTATTTTTCATAATTTAAAGTCTGGAGAGCTTGCTGGGGCTAATGATTTGGATGTTGCTTTTGGAACTTCAAATGTTGACGAAGTTTCTGAAAAAATAATCAAGACTGGGGAGGTTGTTCGAACTACAGAGTCTATGAAAGCTGATCAAGATCAGAAATATAAACAGGTAGTGGACTTCTTTTCTAAAAATGCTGTTTCTCCTGAAGGTAGACCTTATACTCCTGATAGAATAATGAAGGCTTTGAGTGAGGCGCATGTTAATGTTAAGAATAAACCTGTTGAGTCACAAGTTAATGAGATTATTGACCAATTGAGCAAGGTTTTACCCATTAAAATTGAAATGAAGAAAGTGAAATTACTTGTTCCTGCAGTCCATACTGGGAAGGCGTATGGAGTTATTAAAGAATTTATGGTTAGTGAAGAATGGCAATCTAATGGAGATTTGGAAGCGACGGTCGAAGTTCCTGCAGGCCTTGTTTTTGATTTCTATGATAAGATTAATGGTGTTAGCCATGGTGCAATTATGAGTGAAGAAGTTAAGTGATTTTCTCCAAAACATTTAAAAAGCCTTTTTTTCTATTTGTGACATACGAGAAGAAGATTGGGTGTCAATGGATGCTAAAAGATTATAGATTTTCTCGAAAGAATAAAATGAATAAAGATGAAAGACAGATTGTAGTTCCTGGAGAGACAATAGTTTCTGGGAATGAATTTTTACCTGGTGAAGGTGTTTATAGAGATGGGAATGAGGTTGTTAGTGAACGTTTAGGAATTTCTAATGTTTCAGATAAACATGTTAGAGTTATTCCAATTTCAGGGGCATATTATCCTCGGAGAGGGAATACTATCATTGGGACAATTGTTGATATTACATTTAATGGTTGGTTAATAGATTTTGGAGGAGCACAAAATGCATTTTTGCCAGTTGCTGAAGTTCCAAGATATATTAATAGAAATGAACTTCGAGAATATTTAGATTTTGGGGAATCTGTTGTTGTTAAAGTTTGGGATGTTAAATCCAGAGGGGTGGACGCTTCTATGAAGATGAGAGGTTTTGGAAAAATTGAGGGTGGAATGATAATGAATGTTAGTCCAAATAAGGTTCCAAGAATTATCGGAAAAGAGGGGAGTATGGTTAAGATGATTAAAGGTGCTACAGGATGTAATATTACTGTTGGGCAAAATGGGAAAGTTTGGATTTCTGGAGATTCAATAGATAAAGAAATTGCAACAAGACAAATTGTTGAATTTATCGTGGAGAACTCTACAATTCATGGGCTTACTGAAAAAGTTGAAACTTATATTAAAGGACTTGGTCTTAAAATGGGTTCTGTAGAAATTGTTGAAGAGGATACTGATGTTGAATCTGCACCTGAGGGTGTACCCTCTGAAGAGGGCAAAGATAAGAATGAGGGGGATAAAAAATAATGGCAGGTAAGGGAGTTTATACTAAAAGAAATGATGGTAGAAAATTTGACGAAGTTAGGGAGATGTCTGCGAAAGTAGGTATTGTGGATTCTGCTGACGGTTCTGCTTCATTCAATACTGGGCACACGAAAGCTATCGCGGTTGTAAGAGGTCCACGGACACTTCATCCACAACATATGCAAAATCCTAGGAAAGGAATATTAAGAGTTAATTATGGTATGATGCCTTTCTCTGTTACAGATAGAATTCGGCCAGGACCAAACAGACGAAGTGAAGAAATTTCTAAGGTTACTGAATGGGCACTGAACAGTGTTGTTGATTTATCTGAATTCCCAAATACTGTAGTGGACGTTTTCATTCAAATCCCTCAAGCGGATGCTGGAACCAGAGTTGCTGGAATTAATGCTGCTGCTATCGCACTTGCACATGCCGGAATCCCTATGAAGGAAATGGTTTCCGCAATTGGTGTTGGAAAGATTGATAAGACTTTAGTTGTTGATTTGGATAAATATGAAGACTCTGATTTCCACGACGCTGAAGGGTCTACAGATATCCCTGTAGCAATTACATCTAGAACAAAAAACATCTCTCTTTTGCAATTAGATGGGAAGATTTCTGTTTCAGAATTTAAGGATTGTGTCAAGAATGCTAAGGTTGCATGTGAGGAAATTTTGAAAGTTCAGATGGAAGCACTTAAAAATGTTAATGGAGAGTCTAACTAATGGCAAGCGAAAGAACAATCCCGTCTCTACAACGAGAAAAAATAATTGAATATTTGGCTGAAGGTAAAAGGTTTGATGGTAGAGCACCTGAGCAATATCGTGATTTGAAAGTTGAAATGGGTGTTAGTAAGAATGCTGAGTCTTCTGTAAAAGTTAGTCTTGGAAAAACAGAGGTTCTTGTTGGTGTAAAGCTTGGACTTGCAGTGCCTTATCCTGATTCTCCAGATGAAGGAACTTTTATGGTTTCTGCAGAGATGCATCCAATGGCTTCTAATCATTTTGAAATGGGACGTCCTGGAATTAATGCTATTGAACTTTCAAGAGTAACTGATAGAGGAATCAGGGAGAGCGGACTTATTGATGTTAAGAAATTGTGTATTGAAGAAGGTGAGAAGGTATGGCAAGTTTTTGTTGATATTGTTGCTTTGAATGATGATGGGAACATGTTTGATGCTGCTAGTCTTGGTGCAATAATTGCCCTTGGAAATGCGAAGATGCCAATATATAATAAGAAAGAAGATAAGATTGATTTTGAATTGACTAAAGATTCATTGCCTTTGAACAAAGAAGTCCTTTCATTTAGTATGACCTTTCATAAGGTCGGAGATAAAATCGTTGCAGATGTTAGTGATGAAGAGGAAGTTATTTCGGATTTTAGATTAACTGTTGCGATGGGAGATAATAAGGGCGAGCCTAGAATTACTGCAATGCAGAAAGGAAAGGAAGGAGTTATAACTGATGAGGATATGGAAACTATTTTAAATCTTGCAACTGAAACATGGAAAGAGATGTTTCCTAAAGTTAGAGAACACGTCTTCGGAAAATAATTTTAAAGATGGAAAAACAAGAATTTTCAAAATATGAAAGAGCGAGAATTGTTGGAGCCCGTGGTTTACAGGTTTCTATGGATGCTCCGCTTTTATTAGATATTAAGAAAGAAGATTTGGAAACTATGAATTATGACCCTTTGAGGATTGCTGAAAAAGAACTTGATTCTGGAGTTCTTCCTATTTCTGTCAATAAACCAATGCCTCAAAGAAGAGAGGAAGCTCTTGAGAAAATTAAGGTTGAGTCGAGCAAAATAAGTGATGCTGAGAAAGAAAAAATTGAGCTTCAAGAGGAAAAGGATATTGCTGAAGGTGGAGAAATTATGCAACTTGCTAGCGAAGAAGAAAGTGATGGTGGGGCTATATCTGTAGAGAAGCCTGTTGAAGAAGTTGTTGAGGGTTAAGGGAGATCTTAGGAGAACTTTAGGATAGAAAGTTTTAATTAACATCTACATCTAGAGAATTTATGCAAGAAGGATATGTTAATTTTGGAAATTGTGTTGGATTGATAAATTTACAAACTTCGAAAAAAGGCATCTTATTTTATAGCGGATTTTTTGGGGATAAAAATGAATCTCGAGGATTATTTAAAAATTATATCCCGGTATTACAAAAACAAGGATTCTCTACATTAAGATTTGATTTGGCGGGATTGGGAGAGAGTGATAAAAGTTTGGAAGATGTAAATTTATCAACTTGGAGGGGGGATACTTATCGAGCCTTAGATTTTTTTCGTGCATCTGGAATAGAACGGATAGGGATTGTTGGTTTTAGCCTTGGTGCGACGCATGCAATACTAAACTATTTAAAGACTCTCGAGACAGGCCCAAAGATTGTCGGTTTAGCATTATGGGCTCCGGCATTTAATCCTAGGGAGGATATGTTAGAAAGATACAAACAAAATGGAGATTATGAAAAATCTGTCAGAGGAGAATTAATAAAATCTGGGAAGGTAGTTACTCCAGATATTTTGGATAGCTTAGATTTTGACGTGTTAAAAGAGTTGGAAAATGTTGATTGTCCAATACTCATATGTCATTCTAATCTAGACCCTTTTATTCCTGTAACAACATCAAAATCCTTAGAAAAGAGGATTCAGGACCTATACCAGTTATTCATCCCAAATAATTCTGGACATAGCTTTAAGTCCTTGGAAGATTCACAAGATCATTCCCCTAGAAATTTAGTCTATGAAAAAACATTACGCTTCTTCCAGAGATGTTTTAAGTAAACTTTATTAACTAATTTTAATTTCTAGATTTATGTTCATAAAAGAAGTGGTGCCGAGCCTTGCGAAGAATTCTCGTGGTGAAGCGACTATTCAGATAAAGCTTGTTACATACGAGGGAACTTTTTTTTCGTCTGCTCCTTCTGGGAAATCTAAGGGGAAATTTGAAGTTAAATCTTATAATGTAAAAGGTATTGGAAAGAGTCTTGTTTTGTTAAAGAGGTTTTGTAGATTTTTGAAGCATCGGAATTTTCTTATTAAGAAGATTGATGATTTGAAAGAGTTAGTTTCTTTGGTTAAGCGTTTTGAAGGACGTTATGGAGATCTTGGGGGCAATGTTACTTATGCTTTGGAGAGTGTTTTTTTGAAAGCTGCCGCCTTGGATAATAACAAAGAGCTTTGGAAGTTTATCCATGATGACGTGAATAGTGGACGGAAGCCAAAGATGCCAATGCCTGTTGGAAATTGTATTGGTGGTGGGTTGCATTCTAAGTTTATTAGAGGAAAAAGACCTGATTTTCAAGAGTTCTTGTTGATTCCAAAAGAGAAAACTTTTTCCCGTGCAGTTACGGTTAATTTGAGAGCATATGGTCTTGCGGAAAAATTGTTGAAAGGTGGGAAACGTAATGATGAGAATGCTTGGATGACTGACAAGACTAATGAAGAAGTCTTGGAGATTTTGGGAAAGGTTGGGAAGCATTACAAACTTCGAATTGGACTTGATATTGCAGCGTCTACATTTTATGATAAAGGATATTATAAATATAAGAATAAAGAGTTGATTCGTGATAAAGTGGACCAAGCGGATTATGTTGAAAGATTAGTTAAAAGGTTTGGGATTTTTTATATTGAGGATGGAATGAATGAAGAAGATTTTTCTGGGTTTAAGGAGGTTTTATCTGCTGTCAAGAAAGGAGTGTTGATTGTTGGAGATGATTTGACTACTACTAATCTTCGAAGAGTTCGAAGAGCAGTGAATTCTAAATCTATGAATGCTATGATTATCAAACCAAACCAAATTGGCTCATTGATTCAAGTAAGAGATGTAGTTAAATTTTGTAAGTTCCATAAAATTAAAATGATTTTTTCGCATCGGTCGGGGGAAACGATGGATGATGTTTTGGCGGATTATTGTGTTGGTTTTGGAGGAGATTTTATTAAAACTGGGATTTTTGGAAAAGAGAGACTGATAAAGCTTAGACGAGTTATGGAGATTGAGAAGTCTCTCAAAAAACTTTATAAATAAATGATTCTTGAAGTTGTTAGGTGATATGGTAAGTGCATTGGTTGGGAGGTTTTCTGTAGGGTCTAAAAAAATCCTAGCTTCTGCTGGGAATCGTTGGCCAGGTAAGGGAATTGGTTCTTTAATATTTCTTGGAATTTTAACTTTTGTTTTATCTGATGATTTGATAAAGAAGGTTAAATAAAATCTTTTTGGAGAATTTAGTTTTGGTAAGCTTTAAAAACCTTTAATTCTCTTACTTTTCAAGCGTCAGGTGCGGGGCTCTTTTTATAAATAGAAAGAGTAGTAGCAGAACAAAAACTCCTGAGCGGAATTATAAAAATTTACAATGGCAGAGACAAAGAAAATCGTTAAAGAAACTAAGGTAACTGAAAGTGTGCCCTCTGAAGAAGTTCGAAAAGAAGACCAAACTATTTTAACACCTCTTGAGGATTATATTAAGACTGCTAGCTATTTGGGGACTAAAGTTATTACTCCGACAATGAGAAAATATGTTTATCGTAGGAGACTTGATGGCCTTGCTATTTTGAATACCTTGTTGGTTGATAAAAAGTTGGCAGAAGGAATTGAATTTATCAAGCAGTTTAAGCCGGATGAATGGACTCTTGTTTGTAAGAGAGAGGCTGGATGGAGAGCTGCGAAGATGTTTGCTGAATTGACAGGCGTTAGAATTTTTACAAAGAAGTATCCTACAGGTGTTTTAACAAATACTATGCTTGATAATTTTATTGAAACTAAGATGGTTGTGATTTGTGACCCTTGGTTAGATAAAAATGCTTTGACTGACGCGAAGAATATTCGAATTCCTGTTGCTGGTTTCTGTGATACTAATAACCACACTGCTGATATTGATGTTGTGATGATTGGAAATAATAAATCAAATAAATCTCTTGGATTGTTTTTCTGGTTGATGGCTAGAGAATATATGAAGGAGCATAAAATTGATAAACCTCTTCCTAGCCTTGAGGAATTTGTCGGAGAAGAACTTATTTTAGAAGAGCCAAGAAAGAAAAGACTTGCTAGAGAAAAGAAGGAACAAGATTTGAAGACAGGAGAATCTGCAATTGAAGATAAGATGAAGGCTTTGGCGGAGAAAGCAGACGAGGAAGCTAAGATTGAAATGAAGGCCGGAGAGGATGGAGAGACTGTTCAAGTCGGTGAGAAAGTTAGCGAAGGGGTTTAGGTAAGTTTATAATTCTGTTCTGTCTTTGAGAAAGATGGATTGGCATGCAGAATCTCCTAAAGAGGTGTTGAAAAATTTGAAGAGTTCTAGGGAAGGCTTAGATGAGAGTGAAGTTCAAAATAGATTTGCGAAATATGGAAAAAATGTTCTTCGTAAACATGATGGCAGGAGTAAGTTTGGAATTTTTGTTGACCAGTTTAAATCTTTGCTTGTTTTGATTCTTATCTTAGCTATAGCGGTCTCTATTATGATTGGACATTTTATTGATGCGATTGTTATTGGTGTTATCGTTTTTCTTAATGGAGGTATTGGTTTTTTTCAAGAGTATAAGGCTGAAGAGATAATTGAAAAATTGAGAAAGAGTTTGAATTATAAGGTTAAAGTTTTTAGAGGAGGTATTCAAAAGGAAATTGATTCTAGGCTTCTCGTTCCAGGAGATATAGTTTTATTCAATCGTGGAGATAAAATTTTAGCAGATTGTAGAATTTTGGAATCAAAGAACCTTAGAGTTAATGAGGCCATACTTAGTGGGGAGAGTTTTCCAATAGATAAGAAGAAAGATATATTGGAAGCCGATATTGTTTTGGCTGAACGGAAGAATATGCTTTATGCTGGAACGACGATTGTTAAGGAGAAGGTTACCGCAATTGTTGTGGCTACAGGGATTGAAACAGAGTTTGGAAAATTGGCAGAGCTTGTTCAGACTACTAAGGACGAGAAAATGCCTCTTGAGAAAAAGTTGGATATCTTTTCTAGAAATATTTCTTTTGCGGTCTTGGCTTTTGTCTTTATGGCTTTTATATTGGGAGTTTCTATAGGCATTGATAAAATTGAAATGTTTCTTGTCTCTATTAGCTTAGCTATTGGTGCGATTCCTGAAGGGCTTCCTGCAATTATTGCGATAACTTTGGCTGTTGCGATTAAGAAAATGTATGGGGTGAATACTCTTGTTCGTCGGTTGCCTGCGGTGGAGACTCTTGGTCGTGCGACAGTTATATGTACTGATAAGACGGGGACTTTGACTGAAGAAGAATTGAATGTAGATAAGATTTATTCTGGGAAATTATTTTCTGTTGAAGAATTAAAGAAGATTGGTTTGTCCCTTAGACGAGTTTTAGAAATTGGGGTCTTGTGTAATAATGCTCGAAACGAAAAAGATAATTTTATTGGAGACCCAACTGAGACGGCTTTGATAAGGGTTGCTAAGAAATTTGGTTTTAGTAAAAAATTGCTTACTGAGAAAAATCCTCGAGTTAGAGAATATTCTTTTGATTCTGAGAGAAAGATGATGTCATTAGTTAGGAAAAGAGGTAATATCATGACTAGCTATGTTAAGGGTGCCCCTCTCTCTGTTTTGGATAATTGCACTAAGGAACTTGTCGGAGGGAAAATTCGATTGTTAGATTCTAAGCGGAAGAGAGAGCTTGTTAAAATTTCTCGAGAAATGGAAAATAAAGGTTTGAGGGTTCTCGGTTTTGGCTTTAGGCAGATATCTTCTCCAATTAAACAATCTGATGCTGAGGGCCGATTGATTTTTTCAGGATTTGTTGGGATGATTGACCCTCCTCGAAAAGAGGTTCGGTCTGCAGTTAAGGATGCACTGGAAGCTGGAATTGATGTGAAAGTTATCACTGGAGATTCTGCTTTTACTACCATGTCAATTGCTAAGAAAATTGGATTGAGTGGGGAGATGATTGAGGGGAAAGATTTAGATGGACTCCCTGATGAAAAATGGGATGAGATTGTTCGGACTCGGACTATTTTCGCTAGAACTACACCTCAACAAAAATTGAAGATTGTTGAGGTTTTGAAAAACCAGAAAGAGACTGTAGCAGTTACTGGAGACGGGGTTAACGATATCTTAGCTTTGAAGAGGGCAGATATTGGAATTTCTATGGGTATGCGGGGGAGCGATGTTGCAAGGGATTCTTCTGATATGGTTTTGCTCGATGATAATTTTGCTTCAATTATTGGAGGAGTTAAGCAAGGGCGTAGGGTTTTTGATAATTTGAAAAAGTCTATTAAGTTTTTGTTGGCGGCGAATATGGGAGAGGTCCTTGCGGTGATGATAGGATTAATTCTTGGTCTTCCCTTGCTCTTTTTACCCTTGGCTATTCTTTGGATGAATTTGGTCACGGATTCGCTCCCTGCATTAGCTTTGGCCGTGGAGCCTAGTGAAAAAAATATTATGAAGAGAAAACCTCGAAGCGATGGCCTTCTTTCTGGAATTTGGAAATGGATTGTTATCGCTGGAATTTTAATGGTCTTTTCTTCACTTTCCATATTTAATTATGGGCTTACTAATTATGGGGTTGAGGTAGCTAGAACTATGGCGATTACAACGGCAATATTTTTTGAGCTCTTCTTTGTATTCTCCTGTAAGTCTGATAAGAGTTTGTTTAAAACAGGAATCTTCAATAATAAGTATTTGATTTATGCGGTACTACTTTCCATAGGATTACATTTCATCGCTATTTACACTTTGTTTGGAAGGGTGTTTGGGTTTGTTGCCTTGACTGGAAGTCAGTTGGGTTGGAGTGTTTTGGCTGGAGCTAGTGGGCTTATTGTGTTTGAGGGATGGAAGATTTTGAAGAAGAGTGGGGATTGAATTTATCCCACGAAACATTTATAAAAGGATTTTAGTGAATATTATTACAAAATGAATACTTTGCAGATAATATGCAAAGCTTCAATTGATAATTTTGAGGCTAGAATGAGTGCTCGACCAATGAGTCGAGTGTGAAGATGATCAATTCTAGTTATGTCTTAAAGCAATGGAGCGATCTTTCTATCTAAAAAATATCTGTGCGATGTTTGAATTATGATAGATATTAATCTATACTTTATATTATTAGTAGCAAATGTTTAGAGGTTTACCTTTAATCTTTAAACAACAAAAAGGATTTGATTTTCCTTCGGGAAAAATCATAAAAAACAATTTTGTTTAATTCCAGTTTATCCTGCTGGAGGATGCGGCTATTTGGTTTGGGCTTATACATGCAAGTTTGACGAAAGTCGGCGAACCGCTCAGTAACACGTAACTAATCTGCCCTTAGGTCAAGGATAAGCACGGGAAACTGTGTCTAATACTTGATAGGAGTTATGCGCTGGAACGCGCTTACTCTGAAACTCGTGCCTAAGGATGAGGTTGCGGATGATTAGCTTGTTGGTGGGGTAACTGCCTACCAAGGCGATGATCATTACGGGCTCTTAGCGGAGTTGCCCGGAGATGGAATCTGAGACACTATTCCAAGCTCTACGGAGTGCAGCAGTAGCGGATCATTTACAATGCACGAAAGTGTGATAATGCGAGCCAAAGTGCCAATCGTTTA
>CAYMMZ010000006.1:0-22977 GCA_964391715.1 Candidatus Woesearchaeota archaeon
TATTCTCTTCCAATTTAATAAACTCTTCTACCTCTTCTAAAAGAGCAGAATCAATCTTCACAACAGAATCATTGGGCTTCATAGTTACTTTAAGTAACACATAGTTACTTTATAAGCTTAACCGATTAGCTTCTTTCTCCAACCACCGCTTCCACTCCGGAAAAACCCTCTCCGAAGTCGGCAAACCAATCTCTTCATTCACCTCATTAGAAATTTGATGGAACGCATTATTAGATTTTACAGTAAACCCTGCCTCTAAAAGGCCTGGTTGATTCATTTTCTCCGCAAAAGAAACGGTCTCTTCTTTGATTTTCTGCCGAAGAACAACATTATCCCACACCGCATCCCAGTCTCCTGCCCAGCCCTTAACATTAGAAGCAATCCCTTTCATGATTTCACTATCTCCATTAATTAAATCCTCCGTTGGTTTAATCTTATCTTCTTTAACATCATATTTCATCAAATCAACAAAGCCGCCTTCAGCCAAAGGGTCCTTCTCCCAATGCTTCCGAACTTCTGTAATCTTTAAAACTCTTCTCCATGACTGCAACCCATCAGGAGACTTAATAGGGTTAGCAACTACAATCAAATCAGTCGCCTTAAATGAAGTAACAGGAACTTCCAAATCATTTACTACTCGGTCAAAAACAGAATAAGGACTCCCTCCGTGAATCGTCCCAGCCACAACATTCGCAAGGGCACCAACCCTCATCGCCTCATAAAGTGCCTTTGCTTCAGTTGACCTAATTTCCCCCACAATCAAAGAAGAATCTCCCAAACGAAGACTTGCCCGAATCCCTTCTTCAGCAGCCACTTCAGTAGATTCTCCAGCCAAAGCTGAACGCACCTTCATAGATAAAATATCATAATCGAGGTTTCTCATAGCAGCAACAGGCAATTCCAAAGTATCTTCAATTGTCAAAATCCTATGACTTGGCATTATCTCTAAAAGCAAACTTCCAAGAAGGGAAGTTTTACCGGAAGACCGAGTTCCTGCAACAAGCATGGTCCGAGCCCCATCAATCATAAAACTCAAAAGTCCTGCACCAAGACTATCTATCATCTTATTCTTAATAAATAAAGGAAGTGTCCAAGGCTTACTTCGATGCCTCCTCAAAGTATAAGCCAAACCTCCTGAAGAAAGGGGCTGTTGAATTATTGCAACCCTCGCACTAATTCCATTCAATTCCAAATTAGTATCTAAAACGGGATTCGCCTCATCAAGAGCCCGTCCACTAGTCATCCTAAACTTTGCAGCCCAAGAATCAGCATCCTCCTGAGAAGGAATTAAGTTAGACACACATTCTGAAAACTCATTATGCCTAACAAAAATGGGCGTTAGTGAAACTGGAGCATTCACCATAATGTCTTGCAAGTTCTCATCTTTCAATAAAACTTCTAAAATTCCAAACCCAATAGTATGCCTAACCAAAATCGTAGCTAATTTCATCAGCTCAGGATATTTCAAAGAGATATTCTTATTAGCTGCAAGATCTTTTAACAAATCCCTGGCGACATTAAAAAAAACTTGTCTTGTTCTCTCGGGGTCATTAAATTCCTCTGCAGTCGGCCGATGCTCAATCAAAACATTTCTTGCGAGATTCAATAAAAGGTGGTGGTCATCATTTAATAAATACTCTGGAGGGGATAAGTGGTAAACTAACTTCGCCTTATTCGGTCTCTTAAAAATTGTAACAAGACTCTCGTCATAACCTTCTGCAATAGTGTATTGTTTAACAATCTCTGCATCCGTAGGCAATTTTGCAATCATCCGAGTAAATGTAAAGTTAGGCATGATGTCTGCCCGAAAAATCTCAGAATAAATCCCTCTGTCCCCTGCAGGATAAGAATCTAAAGCCAACTTAAGACGCTGAATTAATTCAAGATCTTCAAAATACCCCACAAGCTTTTCAAGCAACCGAACATATCCCTCATTATCTTTTCCCCGCTCCATCATCGCCCTTTGTTCAAACAGAGACCCTTTCAACTCTCGATAAGCCTTCAAAGGATCTTGTTTTAAAAGACCACTAAGAACCCTATTCAAGAAAGCGATAGCATCATAATAGGAGTTTCCAAGAGTAGAGAGATTCTCAGGAGAATTAATCTTCTCCTGACTAATTAAAAAATCATAAAGATTGGAAATTTCTAACAACATTTTAACTTGGGAAAAATCATGAGAGTAATTCCTCTGTTGAACAAAAACAATCCTACTAATGTTTGAATCTTCTTTCAAATTATCCAAAGTCCGTGCCATAACTTCTCCAGAATCTATCAAAGAGGGAACAAAAGTTGCACCAAGATAATTAATATACATCACGTTCTCTCCACTCTCTCTAATAACTTCATAAGAATACAGCGGCGCCCCTGGTTTAAACATCATCTCATTTCACACTCCACTAAAATAAATAAAAACCCTTATTAAAATTTATGTGTAGTCAATAAACCCACAATTATATAAACTTCTCAAAGCTTCAAATACTATGGAAGAACAAAAGGGTGTAACAGAGAACACTCAATTTCTCCTCTCAGATTTTAACACTCGACTCAGAGACATAGATGAGAGGAATAGGCTAATCCGGGAAAGAGTCCTTTTACTTGGGAAAAATCTAATCTCTTCAAGACAAGACTTAGAAGGAGATTTAAAGGAAATAAAAAAGGAAAATATTGAAATAAAAAAGAGATTAGAGAAACTAGAAAAGGTATCTTTGAGTCTTTTAACAGAATTTAACAAATTCGTAAAAAGAGATGAAATGAATGTTATTGAAAGAATGCTCAAAGATTTTCAACCAATAGAATTCATGAGAAAAAAAGATGTAGAAGAATTGATTAAGAAAGAAATAAAAACCAAAGGTTCTTCAAAATAATATGGCTGCACTAGATAGGGTAATGGAATTACAATCTCAAGGAATTTCTCAAAATGAGATAGTCACTCAATTGCAAAATGAAGGGATACCTACAAAAGAAATTAGTGAAGCTATAAATCAGGCAAGTGTAAAAAATGCTATCTCTCCTCAAGAAGCTCCCCAAATGCCTCCTTCTCCCGAGATGGCTCAAGTGCAAGAACAATTGGCTCCAGAAACAACACCTCAATACTCAGAACAACCCCAAGGAAGTTTCCCTCAAGAACCAACCACTCAAGAACCTGTAGCAAACCCGGAAGTCTATCCTCAAGAAGGGCAAGTGCAAGGTCAAGATTATTACCAACAAACACCTCAGGCATATTCTGGACAAGAGTACTATCCCCCTGCAGCGACTCCTGACACTGAAACAATCTCAGAGATTGTAGATCAAATAGTCTCAGAAAAACTATCTGAATTTCAGAAAAAAACAGGGGATATATCTGCTTTCCAATCTACAATACAAGATAAAGTAGCAGACATTGATGAAAGGCTAAGAAGAATCGAAGCCTCAATAGACAAACTCCAACAGGCGATTATTGGAAAAATAGGAGAATTTGGAGAAAGTTCTGCAATGATTCATAAAGACCTAGACAATCTACATGGAACAATGTCAAAGTTAATGGACCCATTAATTGACAATGCTAAAGCATTAAAGAAAAAGAAATCTTAGTAATCTAACTAGCAACCTTCGGAACAATCTTCCAAGAAACAACCGCCGCAATTAACAACAATAAAATCATTCCAAACCACTCAGTATTAAACCATTCTTGAACCATTCCCCAATCAACTACCCAATTAAAAACATAAGCAGAAGAAACTACAAAGAACGCTGCAATAATCCCGAGAATAACCCATGAAAACCAATTTCCCTTAACCATAAACTCAAAAGGCTCTTTCCAAGGCAAGAACGCAACCAAGGTAATTATAAAAAATAAGGAAACAGTTCCAACGGCAAACCATGCAGAATTAAACTGGATAAATTCTACCAATGAAGCTTCCACCACAAAAAAACTAGAAATAATAAAAGAGATGAATACTGAAACAGCACTATTGTCTCCTAAAATATCTGTCTTTTTCAATATCGCAAAAATTACAATAAAAACTAAAAGGAATGCAAAGATAGGCATAAAATACCCTATCGCAGATAATGGGACTTCAGAAGCAACCATCCCTACTTACTCTCCCCTTTCCCCTTACTCATAATAATAATTAGTGCAATTAATACTGCAAGAACAATTATTGACCATATATTCTCTGCAAACCATCCTCCGAAACCATAATAACTAGTCCAACTATCCCAACTACTAAGCGACCAAATAACTACTCCAAGACCAGTTACCCAACCAATCCAACCAAGCTTTTTAGCAAAACCTTCTTTATTTCCAGGGTCTACAAAAAACCCAATTAATATTAGCAACACTAAAAATATTGAAAGTCCAATTCCAAATCGAGGAAAAATAACTGCAAAAAATTCTGAAACATAATCAAATTGTAAGGCAGAGAGTCCAATGGCAACAGAGACTATAGACATTATAGGGCGATTATCTCCAAGAAGTCCTGTCTTCTCCAAGATTGCAAAAACTACTGCGAAGATAATTAAGAAAGGAATAGCATAAGAAAAAATTCCCAATTGATTCCATTGGTTCAAAATGTCTGTAATAGTAATGACCATACTAATCAATAGAAATCTTATTTATATATGTTTTGTCAATGAAGTTAATCATCATCGTCATCACTAGAGATTCTCTTTTTCTTTTTACCCTTGCCTCCACTAACCGCCACCCACATTGCAACGATAACCAAAACAATCAAAATACCATTCATCAACCATCCACTCTCTCCAGAACCTTCAAACCAGGTTCCTATAATTGAACTAAGTCCTGTAACATAAAGGATTACCCCTACAGTAAAGACGGCTGCTAAAATGCCAAATGTATTCTTCATCCAATCAGGAGTGTTATTCCCAGATAAATCTCCCGCAACAAACCCATACAAAATTAAAAAAACAAGAATCACTGCAACACCAACAGCCAACCACGGCATTAAATCTACAACAATATTCCTTGGAGTCTCTACCCCTATCAAGATTAAAGCAATAGCCAAAGCAACCATAGAGTCAATTTGAGATTTGTCTTCTCCAAGAATCTTAGATTTCTGCAAAATAGCAAAAACTACAACAAACACTAACAAGAACGGTAAAACCGCTTCCGTGATAAATAAATTAAGCACCATCTTTTAATTTTTTATTAACAATCTTCTCTCTTCCCATTAGCCCTTTAATAGATATCCGGCTAATTTTGGAAACCAGCCTTTACATCAACTCTTCGCCTTCAATAGGGAAATCTTCCTCTTCTGTCTGTACAGGAACTGCCGTCTTATTAATAAGTATAATATCTCCAATCGCCTTGATAAATTGGTGAGGGACAATAATCCCTCGGGCCCCTCCAAGAACTTGTAACATTCCAGATTCTCTCGCAACAACAATTCTCCATCCATCTATCTTATTGTCTACTAAATTAATCTCTTCAACTATCCCAAACAAATCTCCAGAATCTGTATAGACCTTCCGTCCAACGACTTCGCTCATTCTTTTTATTCTTAACATAATCTCCCTACAAACTTTTCATTTAAATACATTTCTATGATTTAAAACATACTAACACTTCACACCTTATCGCCCATAAATTTATAAAAAATCAACGATTTGATAATCTATGAATATTGGGGAAACTAAAAAAGAATTTGTGATAATCTTAGTTGCAGCAATAGTCCTAGCACTAACAGTCTCCTTCAAAAACACCGGGATTCTTAGATATGCATTCATTAGTTTTTTAATAATAATCTCTGCTAATGTCCTAACAAAAAAAATTGTGGGATACATTCTTGAAACAAATGTAAAAACTAAATTCTGGTCGCTCTATCAATTTGGACTTCAAACAAGATCTCATTTTAAAAAAGCAGTTCCAATGGTCTGGCTTCCATTAATAATCACTCTTTTCACCAAAGGAATATTTTGGTGGTTAGCAATTCTAGAATTCGATGTCCAAGCAAAAACAGAAAGAGTTTCCAAAAGACATGGACTTTATAGATTCACCCAAGTTACAGAATGGCACATCGCCTGGATTGCAATATGGGGAATAATTACAAATTTGGCAATAGCAGTAATCGGATATATCGCAGGGTATGAAATGTTTGCAAAGTTTAGCATATACTTCGCAATGTGGCAAATAATCCCCTTTTCTAGCCTAGATGGTTCAAAAATATTTTTCTCAACAAGAGGACTTTGGATAACAATTTTCACAATTCTTCTAATCTTCTTCGGATGGGGCCTTGTGATAAATTGAAAATTGCAAATAGCACAAATTTATAAAAACCTTAACTTCTTCCCAAAAACAATAAGGATTTTCATAGTATCTGCGAAGTTTACTTCGCCCACCTTAGAGGGTGGGGAAAAATCTCAGATTTTTCTGGGCGGGAAAATCCGAGCCAAAACAAAAAAATGAAAGAACTATCCATAACTCCCAGAGATTATCAACGATCTATATTCAATACCTGCATAGAGAAAGATTGCCTTGTAGTCCTCCCAACAGGAACGGGAAAAACTCTAATTGCTCTAATGTTGGCAGTAGAACAATTCAAAAAATATCCTTTGAAAAAAGTAGTTATTCTAGCTCCAACAAGACCTTTAATTGAGCAACATTTTGAATCGTTCCAAAAAAATCTCCCAGAAGGTTGGGCAGATATGCAACTATTCACTGGAAAAACACCTGCAAAGAAAAGAAAAGAAATTTGGCAAACTGCAGAATTTGTATTCTCGACCCCTCAATGTATCGCAAACGACTTAGAAAAGATGCTCTACCGCTTAGATGATGTCAGCCTCCTAATCGTAGACGAGTGTCACAGATGCATGAAAAATTATGCTTATAATAAGGTCGCTCAAAAATACAAAGACCATAATGAAGAGGGCAGGGTTCTCGGACTCACAGCATCTCCTGGCTCAGACAAAGAAACAATTACACAAGTTTGCGAGAATTTGGGGATTAAGGCAGTAGAAATTAGAACAAGGGATAGTCCTGATGTAAAACCTTACCTCCAGGAATTAGAATTTGAAAAAATTGAAATTGATTTCCCTCCTGAGTTCGAAGACATTAGATTCCTCTTAACTGAAATTTATAATAGAAAAGTAGCAGAACTAAAAAATAGAAAAGTTTTATTTGGATTCGCTTCAAAAACCATGCTTCTAAAAACTCAGGGCAAACTAATGACCGAGATAAAAAGAAAAAAGGATATGAATAAGATGCTCGCCGTCTCTGCTTGTGCCCAGGCCTTAAAAATTTCTCATGCATTGGAACTTCTTGAAACACAAACCCTTTCTTCATTCATTGCCTACATGAAAGATCTCTTCCAGCAAGCAGCAGAGAAAAAGTCAAAAGGGGTTCAAAAATTAACCAAAGACCCTCTATTCGCGAAAGCCTATTCTTTAGCAACAACCCTCTCAATTGAACATCCAAAGCTAGGAACTATTCAAAAAATAATAAAAGAACAATTAAAAAAAGATTCAAATTCAAAAATAATAATTTTTGCACAATTCAGAGAAACCGTTAGAAAAATTTCAGAAATTTTAAATAAAATAGAAGGAATTTCTGCAGATAATTTTGTAGGCCAAGCAATAAAAGAGCATGGGAAGGGGAAGACAACTGGCTTAAAACAAAAAGAACAAAAAGCAATGATTGAGAAATTCAAAAAAGGAGAAATTAATGTTCTTGTAGCCACTTCTATCGCAGAGGAAGGCCTTGACATCCCAGAAGTAAGTGAAGTAATTTTCTATGAGCCTGTTCCTTCAGCAATTAGGAAAATTCAAAGGGCTGGAAGAACTGCCAGGCTTGCCCCCGGAGCCCTAAAGATTCTCATCACAAAAAACACTCGAGACCAAGTTTATCACTATGCTGCCCACCATAAAGAAAAAAGAATGCACACCGCAATAGACAATATAAAGAAAGATTTTGAGGAAGGGGAACGGCAAAAGGAATTATTTAAATGAAAAAACAAATAGAAAACATCTTCTCAAAAAAATCTCTCTCAAAAAAAGAGCAAAAATGTCCAAATCCCTCTTGCAAAATAGTTGTAGATACTCGGGAGAAACAAAGCCTCATTCCAACAAATCTAGAATCTAAAAAAGCAAATTGGTCATTCCAAACCCTAACTGAAGGCGACTACGAAATAGGTCCTTACAGAATTGAGAGAAAAACAATCCATGATTTTGCAGGCTCTCTTCTTTCAGGAAGATTAGAAACTCAACTAAAAAATTTAAAAGAAAAACATGAAAATCCAGCCCTCTTATTTGAAAATAATCTCCTTCCCCTAAAAACAAAAATCCATCCAAACGTCATTAAAGCAAACCTCCTAAAAATAGCCCTAGAATTAGAAATCCCGATAATCTTCACAGAATCTGAAGAAGATACTGCAAATCAATTAATACTTTTAGCGAAAAGGGTTGAGAAACACAAACCTAACGATTAAAAAATCCTTACAAATACATCTGAAGGTAAGAATAAGCCGAAGCTAATGCAAAAATAAGAAATGTCCATCCAAGATTTTTTTCATTTTTCTTACCATTTCTTACAGTATTAAAACTAGTAACTAGTAAAAATAAAAACCCAATCCCAGAAACTAAAAATGTAATATTTCCCCATAAAGAAGCCCCGGAAGTATGAGATATATTCATAATCCAAAAACCAACAGCAATAACAAATGCTGAAAGCATCTTATCTTTATTATCACCCATAACTTATCAAGCCATAAATAGTTTATAAATTTATCTAAAAAACTTAAGGCCCTAAACTAAATCTCGCAAACTCTGTCATTTTTGCAAACTCCTTAACGTCCTCTAATGTCACTTCATTAATCCTTTTAGAGTATTCATAATATTCTTCTGCATTTCCAGAAAATTCCTCCAAAACTAATCCTACTGCGACATCACTTGAGCTCTCTTCTTCAACGTGCCTATTTCCAATGACTTGAATTTTTGCAGCCATCAATTCCTCTTCAGTAACCTCTTTCATCTTAGAAAACTCTTCTAAGCAAACTTTCTCAACCTCGTCTACCTTCCCAGGATCTGTTCCGGCGAAGATAACCAAATAACCATAATTCTTCCCCAAATCTAACTCCGTTTTAACAGAATAAACTAACCCTCTTTTCTCACGAACTTCCCTAAATAACTTGCTTGACATACCTTGGCCCAATATGGCCGAAAAAACTTCAGAAGAATAACGGCCTTTCTCATCCATTTTTGGGAAGTGAAATCCAAGTGCCATATTTGATTGGGTCAGATTATCTCTACTCTCTGAATCTTTTTCTATTTTCTTATTTATATCAGGGATTTTGTGTGAATCTCCTTTTCTCTCCACGACAAATTTTTCGGCTAATTTAACAACTTCTTCAAAACTATTATTTCCTACAACTGTAAGCACTGCATTCTCTGGAGTGTACATCTGACGATGTTTCTCAAACAACATTTTACGGCTCATCCCACGAACGCCTTCTTCACTCCCTGCAATAAACATTCCAAAAGGTTTTTCATAAAGAGAATTTTTAATCATTTCAAGAACATGGGCACGAGGATTATCCTTATACATTTTAATCTCTTCACAAATAACATTCGCCTCCTTTTTGACTTCTTCTTCAGGAAAGGATGCATTAAAGAAAATATCAAAGATTACATCTGTAGCCACACCTAAATGTTCTGAAGGAAGCCTAACGTGGTAAGCCGTAATTTCTTCACTAGTAAATGCATTCAAAATTCCTCCCACCTTCTCAACCTCTCCTGCAATCTGATTAACATCCCTTTTCTCAGTTCCTTTAAAACACAAATGTTCCATAAAATGCGCCATCCCTTTTTCTTCTTCGCTCTCATAAGCCGAACCATATTTTACAGAAAGCATCACAGTAGTTACAGGGACTTCTCTCTCTTCATGAAGAATCGTCAAACCGTTATCCAAAACCTTTTTATTAAATTTCATAAAAAAATCTAAGCAAAGCCCTTTTTATTTCTTCCTAAAAACAACCCCTCCCAGTATAGGACAAGAGAGATATGAATAAATCATTTGCGAAAGCAAATAACCCGCTCCCCAAACATCTCAAAATCCTTTTCAATCAAAAAATTCTTCTCCAAAAAATCCGCAAGCCATTTCCTCGAAACTTCAAACTTCTTCCGGCCACCCAAACTCACCAAAGGCAATGTCAAAACAATTTTCTCGCACCCTTTAGAAACCTCCAAAATAAAATCTTTAGAAAAATCCTTTTCCAAATTCTCTAAAGCATCGATAATTTGAAACATAAAAACAACCCTTGGCTTTTTCTGTTCCTTCAAAATTTTCAAAACACCTTCGATATCGGATAAATCCTCACAAACTGCACTACCTTTAAGCCCTTCCTTTTCAAAATAATCATTAATCTGGGAAACCAATTGTCCAGAAGCTTCAACTGCAAGATAGTCTACTTCCCCCACAACCTCTTGAAGAGAATTATAGGAAAATCCGTTTACTCCTGCTCCCAAATCTATAATGCTCTTAATATCTTCAACACCTTCAAAGATTCTCCCATAGAAATCTCCATAATCTCTTTTCTTACTAGAAATATGTGCCTTTAAAATCTCTTCTCCAGAAAGTTTACCTCTCAAAACTTTATTAGTTAAAAAAACTCCAAAATATTTTCTAAGCAAGGCCCGGGCATCTTTTACGTCCCCTGAAGATTTCTCAAGAGCCTTCCTCACAATAGAATCTGGCAACTTTGAGAATTCCCTTTTTTGTTTGACCTTATCTAACAAAAAACGAGAGGACTTTTCAGAAGAACTGCCTTCTCTTTTCTTTTTAACTTCTTCAAGGAGGTTCATAATCTCGCAAACTCCAAAATCAAATTTTTCTGACGGACCTCTGGATGAAATAAAACCCCGTAAATTTCCTTAGACCTATGCTTAACAGCCTGAGCCATTCCAGACTCTGTAAATCTCTCAAAATCTTTCGAAAATTTAATGAAATTGTTATGAAGGTGATAAACTTCTTGTTCTCTTTCAAGCCCTAAGAAATTTTTCAGAAATTTTTCCTTAAAAAACCCAACTTCTGTTTTCTTTCCCAAGACTCCTCCAAAAACCAACCCTATAACTTGAAAACCTCCACAAATCCCGAGAAGAGGCTTATTAAAACCATTATCTGCAATCCAAGAAAATTTCTTCAAATCATCCAAGAAACTATCGTCTTCTAAGCTAGTCCCACAAATTATAACTCTCTTCGCTTTTTCTAAATCTTCTTTCACAACCTCCCTATAACTCTTTGTAAAAAACCCTCTCCCTTCCCTATCCAAGATATCTTCAATTGGTTTCACAAACTCAAAGTAATGCAACCGCTCATTGCAAAGATTTACAATCAAAATCATTTTATCCTAATCTCCCTCCTCCAAGAATGTCCTTCTCCAAAATCTTCGTGCCCTTCAATCTCTAAACCCTTCTTAAACAGGGGGCAATTTAGAACGAAACTTTCAAACTCTCCTCCTTCTCCTGCAGGGTTAATTTTATATTTCTTCTCCATTAACTTCATCTCTTCAATAAATTTTTTATCAATTTTTCTCCCTAAAAATTCTTTTTCAAAAGGATATGCAAAAACCCCTACAACTATTACCTCAAAATCTTCCTTTATCAGCTCTTCCAATAATTCAAACTGATCTTTTTGCCAAAGAGGGTTAAAACTAGTCAATCCAAGTTCCTGGCAAATTTTTTGCACCCTACTTGCCTGATAAACTGATTCCACTGCGCCAGTCACCACGCCCTCAATTCCAAACTCCTTCTTCGCCTCCAACAATGCAGCTTTTAAATCTTTCAGCTCAATCTCCTTCTCCCCCATAGTCTTTTGTAAAATTAATGGAACTCCCATAACTTCTGCTTGATTTTTAACCTTTTCAATAGAGGGGGTATGGAACATGTAACTCTCTTTATTTTCTGAGACCAGGCTCACAAGACAAGAAATTTCATATCCTTCTTTTTTTGCAAGCAAAGCTGCAAAGGTAGAGTCTTTTCCTCCCGAGAATAAAACTGCTAATTTCATAACTAATTAACAAAAAATCAATTTAAGAGCCTTGTGTTAACAACTATTCCCATCGATTTTTAGGTCTTTTAAGAATTGAATAAAAAATATAAAGTAAAATCAAAAGTCCTACACCTAAAACGCCAAGTGCAAAATAAAATTTTATATTCAACTCTTTTTCTCCAAAATCTTCTGAAAAATCTTTTACCTCATTTGAACCATTGTTTTCTGCCCCCATTGCCGTCCCTATTAAAAACACAAAAAGGAATACTAAACACTTTACACTCTTTTTCATAAACTTATTAAACCAAATCCATTTAATAAGATTATGGCGTCCACAAATCAATCTCCTTTCTACCAAAGGGCAGAGCAAGAATTCCATGAAGCAACAACTGACAACGAAAGGATTGCATGTTTAGAGATTATGATAAAGGAGTGTCCAAAACACAAATCTTCAGAGAATATGCTTAAAAATCTAACAAATAGATTAAAAAAATTAAAGGAGAATGTAGAAAAACAAAAGAGGTCTGGAAAATCTACAAGCCAAGGAATAAAAAAAGCGGACATGCAATGCGTATTAGCAGGTTTTCCAAATACAGGGAAGTCAACAATCTTCAAAACTCTCACAGGACTAAATCCAAAAATATCTCCCCATCCATTCACGACCCCTAAACCAAAACTTGGAACTTTCAAATTCGAAGACGCAAAAATACAAATAATAGACATACCCTCATTTCCTCACCATGATAAAAGTCTAGTCAATTCAACAGATACAATCCTCTTAATAATAGATAATCTCGACCAAATAAAAGAAGCAGAGGAATTTTTATATCGTGCTCCTGCAAAAAAAATCCTAGTATATAATAAATCAGACCTATTAGAAGAAAAATATAAAAGAAAGATAGAGGCCAACCTAAAATCCAAATTCAAAAAATATGATTATATCTTCTTATCAAAAAAATCTTCAAAATTAGAACTAGGGAAATTAAAAGAAAAGATTTTCAAAACCTTCCCAATAGTTAGAGTCTATACCAAGGAACCAAAAAAAGAGGCAACAAAAGAGCCGATGATACTAAAGAAATCTTCTACTATCAAAGATGTAGCTGAAAAAATTCTAAAAGGAATGTCCAAAAAAATAAAACAAACAAGAATTTGGGGACCTTCATCTAAATTTGGAGGACAGTCTGTAGGCCTAGAACATGCCCTAAAAGACAAGGACACTATAGAATTCAAATTAAAATGAGGGCCAAAAAAATCCTTTTCATCCTCTTAATCATGGGTATCCTCTCCCTCCTCATTTTGGCACAGGCACTCTCTCAAAAAAGAACTGGAACAATAGAAGAAATTTCTTATTCAAATAATAAAATAACTATTTCACTAAAAGATACTTTTGAGAATCTAATTATCTTCGATAACAAGCCAATAAACCTAAAGGAAGGAGACCAGATAGAATATTGGGGGAGAGAAGAAATTTACAACGGAGATAAGCAAATTATTGTAAATAGACTAGAAAAAATTACCAATTAAAATAATAGTTCAAAAATCTATTTCCCCCAATCACATTTCCTGTAATCGCTCCACCAGTAATGGGAGCATCAGAACCTCCTGAGTCTCCGCCTGAGCCAGAATCAGAAGAACCGCTATCTGTTGAGCCCGAGTCTGAACCACTCGAATCGTCATAAGAATCACTACTCCCGGAATCATAGGACCCATCTCCACTACTATCATAACTCTCATCGTAACTGGAACCATCATCTACAGGGGGACTGGAATAAACATCACTGTCAGAGTCATCAAACCCGTAATCTCTAGTACCAAAAGGAATACATCCCCCACTTCCATCACTTTCATACCCTTCATTACAATAAAGGTACCCATCACTATCATAATCATCTGGAGAGTCTCCTCTCTGGTATTCTACATCTTGATAATAATTCCCATCATCATCTTGATATCCAAGTGAAGGGTCATAGTCATCATCTAACGGAGGATACTTATTTGGGTAAGGATAATCTCCTGGAAGGACGCATCCAACCCCTTGCACACAATCATAACCTTCTTGACAAGAAGCGGCCGCGCAGTCAAATCCATTATCATAATCCCTATAATCATCCTTATAAAATCCTCCATAATCTTCCCTTCCCTCATCAAAACAAGAGCATCCATTTGAAAAGTCCCAGGCCTTTCCTTGGCTAGAACATTTCTCCGCACACTGTCTTTCTTCAGCTTTTACCTCTCTAAATCTATCTTCAAAACTCCTATCATCAAAATCTCCATGTCCCTCTAAAACCCCGTCATAGCACTTCAATCTGTCTTCCGAATTTTCAATACTCCTACAATCTCCACCAAACCCTGGACCCCGATTTGGACCTCTTCTATCAAACTCCTCCCTAAAACGCTCTGCACAATCTCGAGGGTCTTCAACACCTTCGCACCCCTCAGGTCGATTCTCTCTAAACATAATTCCTTCACAAATTTCCCTTCCTTCCCTCTCATTTTGAACATCTGCTGCCAAAAGAGCTTCTCTACATTCTTCAGGAGCATGAGTTGTAATCATAAGCTTCCCACATTCTTCAGGGGTATCTACACCAGCTTCCTGACATTCCCTAGGCATATGTAATTCAAACCTATCTTCTGCAACCTCTTCAAGTTCATCAAAAACATCTTGTAAATGGTCCGGTAATTCTGGCATCTCCAAATCATCTAAAGCTTCACAAGCATCTTCATCGTCATCTATCTCACAAGCAACAGCAAGAGGTGCAGCCTCACTACAGGCATTTGCAAACGCAGGAAATGGAATTTCTTCACAGGCACAATCTTGTCCCGAAGTCCTGAAACACTGAGACATAATTTCTGCAAATTTTCGAGCCTCTTGTTCTTGTCCAGCAGTAAGGTCTCTATCTAATTTCTTATGCCAATCTGCATCATCCTCATCAGTAATACAAACCCTCGCATATTCTGAAGGGTCTAATTCTGCAAGAGAATTACATAATTCCAAAATCTTTCCAGAAATCTCAACAGCAGTTGCAGACTCTTCCAAATCTCCCTCTATATCCTCAAAATATTCTTCCCCATTTTCTCCCAAATCTTCGAACTGTCTATGAATTGCGGCAGTATTCTTCCTAACCTCTTCCCTCTGTGCGGGATCAGCATTTGCCAAAAATTCTCCCATATGTTCTTCGTACTTCTCAAATGCTTTTCTTATATCTTCTTCATCTGCACCCCTTTCAATCATACCTGCAATCTCAGCAGCCTTCTCCGCAGCAATTTCATGTGAAGGGCCAAAGTCAAAATCTAAAAAAGCGATAGGACTATCTGGTGCTATCCCCCCCTCAATCTCATAATCATCTCCTGCATACTCCTCATAAATCTCCTCTAAAACGCCATCTTCAGAATCTTCATCGACAAAACCAGAACCTTCTCCCTCAAACCCAGAACCTTCTTCACTAAAATGCTCTTCTGCATAAACAAAACTAGAAAAAATACTAAAACTCAAAAGCATACAAATGATTATAATACTCTTTTTCATTGATTTACCCAATACACTCTGCATTATAAACTTTACTAAAATACTCTGATGGACCTTACACTACCCTATCTAATTCTAACTTTAATCCTGGGGATTCTTTCAGGAACAATAACTGGCCTGATTCCAGGAATCCATATCAATCTAATTGCAGCAATAATTTTTACGTCTTCCCTTCTCACTTTACTCCCTCTGGAAATTCTCTTAACTTTTATAATCTCAATGGCAATAACCCATACCTTCATAGATTTCATTCCCTCAATATTTTTCGGAGCACCTGATGAGGACACCGGACTCTCTTCCCTTCCAGGGCATAAATTTTTATTAAAGGGCCTGGGTCATGAAGCTCTAAAACTCACAGTTCTCGGATCTACGATTGCAATAATATCTTTGACGTTCATAATCCCTCTTTTTATTTTTGGAATTTCCAAAATTTATCCATTTATTTCAAGAATGATGGGCTGGTTCTTAATCTGGATTTCAATATTTTTAATTTCCAACGAGAAAGAGTCAAAAGTAAACTCCACTATAATCTTCTTACTCGCAGGATTTTTAGGCCTAGCTTCCCTCAACCTCCCTTTAAATCAGCCCCTTCTTCCACTCCTAACAGGACTTTTTGGCTCCTCTACATTAATCTACTCTATCAGACAAAAATCAATTATCCCCGAACAAAAAATTGGAAGAATGTATATATCTAAAAAAGAAATAATAAGGCCAACAATTGCAACTACTCTAGTCTCTCCAATATGTGCCCTTTTTCCAGGACTTGGAAGTAGCCAAGCAGCAATAATAGGTTCCGAAATATCTGGCAGATTAAACAAAGAACAATTTCTCATACTCTTAGGTTCTATCAATACTTTAATCATGGCGATTTCATTTATAACTTTGATAGTCCTTCAAAAATCCCGGACAGGAGCTGCAAATGCCCTCTCACAAATTGGAGTCGGAGAGTCACAGCTCACCCTAATAATTTTAATCCTTTTAATATCTTCAGCTTTCGCAATCCCTTTGACCCTCTTCTTATCAAAATCCTTAGCAAGAAAAATCCACAAGATAAATTATCCAAAAGTTTCTATAATAATTCTAATCTTCCTAACTTCCTTAATTCTTTTTTCCACAGGATTTTTAGGATTCTTAACTTTTATAATTTCGACAATTCTCGGACTAGTCTCAATAGAATTAAATGTCAGGAGAGGTTTTCTCATGGGAGCCCTCCTAATCCCAACCACAATATTCTACCTTCCTTTCTAAAGAATAACATTTATTAATCACTTTCTCCAAAAAATATGATGGGTAGAGAAAATATCTTAATTGGAATCTCAGGGGTAATAATAGGTGTTAGTATTTTTTTTAAAACTTCTTCTATAATGATAGCTTCGATCCCTACATTATTAGGAATCGCACTAATTTTTTTCTACAAAGAAGAAGACTTAATAGAAAAAAGGAGGGATAAATAAATATGGTAAAAAAATTATTAATTTCTACAACACCCACTATAACTGGAAGAACAATCTCAAAGCATTTAGGAATAGTTAAAGGGAATACAATTCGCTCCCGTCATGTTGGAAGAGATATAATGGCTGGTTTTAAAACAATTGTTGGAGGAGAAATCAAATCCTACACCCGCATGACAGATACTGCAAGAAAGGAAGCGTTTAATAGAATGATTAATGAGGCGGTCGACTTAAAAGCCGACGCAATAGTCAGCGTCAGATTCTCAACATCTATGGTAATGCAAGGAGCAAGCGAGATGTTAGCTTACGGAACTGCAGTAAAGTTGGAGTAAACAAAGTTTCGTCTGGAACCTCTTTGATGTTGCTTATGGCACTGCAGTAAAGTTGAAGTGATTAATGCTCTGTCCAGAACAGTATCTAATGTAACTTCAAGGCACTATTTAATCTCCTTTGTGCGAAACACCTCGGCGAAGTCAAGTGTAATGTCCCTCTAAAAACTCAAAACCACTTCTCCAACTCTGCCTGCCTCTCATTATCTTTCCCAAAAATACTCTCAATATACATCTTTGTCAGTTCCATCCCTTCTTTAGTATATGGGGAAATATTATAATTCTCTGCCAAATTCATTGCAGGGTCAAGATATTTCTTTATAGACCCTTCACTTATAGTAAAAATTATCTTCCCTTTACATTTAGTACAAACTCCACTCAACGGAGGACGACGAAATTTCTCATTACAAGCAACGCACCTAAATTGTTGCCGAGCAAACTTTCTCAAATTCCCCCTAATGTCTCTAATAAAATGCCTCTCGATAATAAGCCTTGCAACATCTTCTGTGTCCACAGCCCGAATCTTTGAAACGACCTCCATTTGCCCATTTACTTTATCTTTCATAGTTGGCAAAATCTTATAAGCCCCATTCAAAACCCCTACATTAAAATTAGTAGAATCATGAGTAAATCCTGTATTTGTGAAAGGGTTTTTATCCTCATCTAATCGACTCTTAACAGTCTCGATATCACATTCTCCAGAATGTCTTTCTTTTTCAGCCAATCTATAAACCTCTAAAGGGTAATGGTCACAAATCTCCAAGTTCAAAATCTGATCGTCTACCTCTCCTGCACGAATTCGGGCATTCAAAACTAAAGGGGCATCTTGAGTTCCTCCACGATGGCTTGGTAAAAACTTCCGAGAAAAATTAATCAAAACATCCATCAACATCATCACAGCCGCCTCATCACCATCACAATCTCTCCTCATCGCCGCATGCATATAAGGACTGGCAATCAATCCTTGAAGTTCGCTAAACCCTATAATCCTTCCTATAACCCCTGCACAATTATGAGGCGCCATACAGGCAACCAAATGCCCCACCAAATCTTCCCTCTTTTTCAAATTGTAATATTTCGGCAATTTATATAGTCTCTCCAATTCCTCATCTACAAATTTAGAAATATTCAAAAAGACATCGTCCGCCTTTTCGTCGTTAGTTACAGAACAAGATGGAAGCACAATATCATGAGGTTTTAATTCCAAAAGTTGGTTTTCATCAATAAGAGGTTCTCCATAGATGTCTTGACTATACCCAATCTCTTTTAATTTTTCAACACTTGTTTGAATTTCTACAGGTTTAAAATGAGTTAAAGGAATCTCGGTTCCGTCATAACGAATAGTTCCATCTTTATTTACTGCCAAATTAAATTTAGCACGCAAAACACCTTTAGCTAAATTTTCAAAATCATGGCCATCACTACTAGTCCCCCTAACCCCTTTAATCAAAGGGGGCACTTCATAAGATTCATATCCCAAGACCTTCAAGGCATGGTTAAAATAATGTTTAGAGTCTATATTCCTTCGAGTATAATTAACACTCCCTTCATGCTCTTCACATGGAGCATCTATTGTTTTCCTACAATCTCTACAATAATATTTCCTGGAAGTTTTTTCATTGCACTTCTCACAAATTGAATAAATTGTTTCGTTCCCACATTTACATTGAAACAAAGGCCAATCAGAATTCACAAACCCTACATTTACAGCTTCTTGCATACTTCGAAGACGACCACCTTGGTTAGAAACAGGAAATAACATGTTAGGGCTTCCTGTCAATTTTCGAAGTTTCGCTTTTTCTGGCCTCCCCATTCGGGTTCCAATAAAAGTCCCGGCCTTATCTTTAATTTTATATTTAGATAATTTATTAACTCCTTCTAAAACATCTTCCATTCCTTCAACCTCTTTTTCAACCCTCTTCAAAGATTCTTTCAAAGATTCTTTAAAAAAATCAATCCCTAAATTTGTAAGAAGGGGTCCTGCAAGCTCTCCGATCACAACATTATCTAAAACAACTTCATGTTCAACTCCAAGTAACTCTAATGCTCGTTTTCCTTCAGCAAAAGTATCTCTTAGAGAAACTTCCCAAGGCAATACTAACTTGCTCCCTTCCTTATAATCCAACTCGTCTTCAGTTGCTCCTCTGCGCCAAACAGCTTTTTGCATCCACTTCATCAAAGATTTAAACTCTTCAAAAGAGATCTGGCTCCAATAAAAAATATGAGAAGGGTGAAGGGAGAGAGAATATTTCTCTGAAAGAGAGATTGCCTTTTCAAGAGATACATTAAATGCATCAAAGTCTATTTTTTCTCCAGTAACTTCCATTTTTTCCTTAAGCTCTACTTCCCACCATTCTTCAACATACCCTGGGCTCGGAAGTTTCGCATTCCTATCGATTATATCTCCTAATGGAAATAAAATATCTCCAAGGTAAATTATTTCTTCAACATCTTCATAGATGGCCTTAGATTCTTCAAAATCACTTATCTTCTTAATAGAACCATTCTTTAATTTAACAATAGGACCTTCAATCTGATCACAAGAAGTAACTATGCACCCTTTAGTTGGTTTTTCAATTTTTAATTGAGTTCCATGAGATAAAAACCCTTTGGTAATTCCCATAGTCGCGGGATGAATAGAGGCCGCACTAAACCCTGCAACTCTTGCCCGACCATACCTAAATCTAAATCCTCCGGGGGCACTTGGATGACCATAAACTGGACGTCCGGCAACCAAATCTTTGATATATGTCGCAACTACATCTGTGCTTCCTTTCTCACGCTTCCCATGAAGGGCAACATAATCATTCAAAAAATCCCATCCAGTGCATTTCATTCCATTTTTCTTAGGAGACTCTAACCTCCCAAGCCCCTTCTTCGCCTTCTGGGCCAACCCTTCACTAAATGTCAAACACATCCCTCCTCGAATCCTATTACTCTCAACCCTCTCCAAATCCTTATAATTAGAAACTTCAAACTTCTCTGTAGGGTCTCCAGAAATCTGGATTGGCAAATTCTTCGCTAAAAAATACATCTCTTCTTCAGTAGGAAAATATTGTAAATTAGTAACTCTCTCATGATAATCAGTATTCTCTGTTACATATCTTTTAATCTCTTCTTCAGTAGGGTCATATTTAGCATAACCAAAATGTTCCCGGAGATAATCAATCAACATCAAAACAACACAAGTAGCGGTTGTTCCTGCACTCCGAATAGGCCCGCTAAAATTAGCAATAAAATATTCTTTGCCGTCCTTTGTCTTCCCAAGTTGAATCCCAGTATAACCTTCAATCGGACTTGCAACAACCCCAAGAGTCAGGTAAGCGAATCCAACCCGAATACCGCAATCAATTGCCTCAATTCTATCTTCAAACTTACAAAATTTTTCTTCGGCAATCTCTCGTGCTATAACAAAACTAACTGAAGTATCTAACTGTCCATATTCTTTCTCCAACTCAAGCATCCTCTCAGTAATATCTTCAATTGGAATGTCGGGGTAAATGGTTGTAATAAGTCCAACCGCTTTTTCAGCCATAGTCATAGCCAAAGGAATCTCCACTTTATCGGAAGGGTCAAGACCTTTCGCCCGAGCCTCATTAGAAACTTTATATTCTTCTTCTACTCTCAATGCCAAATCTTCAAAATAAGACTCCGCATCCCACCCAACCTTGCCATTTGAAGATTGAGGTTCTTTAAAATCCTTTTTAGGAGAATTTATGCCATTTACAGAGACAGCATCTAATTTATTATCCACCTTCTTCACCCACCTTAACCTTTGCACTTACCTTCTGACTCCCCACATCTTCTTTCCTAATTACTTCCTTGGATTCTTCTTCCATTTCAACAGGGCCATCAGAGAAATCCAAAATCTTAATCTCTCTAGTCTTTAAATTAAACAACGGAACTTTACAAGGGTCTGGCACATTCCCCACCTTTTCTTCAAAAGAGGTAATAGATTGCCAACAAGAACTAGCGATTAATAAAACATTATTATGTGTTGAAATCTCTAACCTGTGTTGATCTCCCGTAGTAATAATGTCTGGCACATTTTCTATCACCATAGGGTCTCCATTCTCACAAGGAATGTAATCCATTAATCCATGAATCGGGGCTAAATGTCTTCGTTTTAACATCTCCTTTACAACAGTTGTAGGAGACATATGCCCAAAATTCGTTCGAATATAAGGTATCTCGTCAATCAATCTATTAATGCTCCCACCATGATACATCAAAATCTTAAATCCTCCATCAATTTCTACCAAAGAAGGATTTGGAACTAAATGTAAATTCTCAATGTCGCAGAGTCCCTGAGCCCATCTCTCTCCTATAATCGGCTGAGGCTCTCCAATCCATACAGTATCATGTTGTCCAGGACCCATAATCATTTGCACGTCCTTCCTAACTAATTTAAAAATTTCCTCTACTTTCTTATACTGACCAATAGTAGAAACTTCATTCAAATCATTTTCCTGCCCAGGATATGTACTCACTCCATCAATATTATCTCCATTAATAAATAAATATTTCACTTTCAAAGCAAGGGCTCTTTGTTTCTCGTCTCCTTCTTCCCCATTTAGCCACTTAATAAATTTTAGCAAATTCTTCTCTAAAAAATTCTTAGATCCTGCATGCAAATCGCTAATAAAGGCTACATACTCATCAAATTCGCTATATTTTTTCTCTTCTAACCCTACCTCTGGATAAACTACTTCATTAGCAAAAAGCATCTCTGAAGTCCCTGTAACATCAAATGCAACAATATCATCTAAAAGTAAATCCTTCGCTTTTTCGAAAACCTCCTTTTTATTCTGATTAACCAAAACAATTGAAGTCCCAGTCATATCTTCCACTTCTAAAAGTAAATTTTTATTTTTTGTAATCCTTTTACTCATAACAGCAGCAATGATAGTATAGCTCCCTCGATTATTTCCAATTTTTCTAATAGAACTCAAATTCTCAAAATCTCTTTTCTCCAAAAAGTTTTTCATAGATTCATAACGTGCACGAAAATGATTAACAAAATCTTTAACAACAACTTTTTTTTGAGGGAACGCGGGAGCAGACAATAACTTCAATTTTCCAGTCAAAACATCTCCACTCAGATCACTCTCACTTTTAATTTCCCCTTCCTTAACATACCCAAGCCCACTAAAAAGTCTTTGAATCTCATCCGTTTCAGCCACTAAAAAATTCTTAAATTTATCAAAGTGTTTTGAGAAAACAGTTTTTGTAATCACCCTCTCTTCAATCCCTAAGTTCCCTAAAACTTCTACTACCTCTTTCATCCCTTCTTCATTCAATGTCGAAAGCAAGTCTAACATTTCCTTATCTAAAAGAAACCCCTTGCCCATACACATTTTCAATATTTCTGACGCCATATTTTCAAAAGCGAGGATACTACATTCCTTAGGGAATTGTCCTCATGTTTTTAAGGAAATTTCCTCCATGGACCTTCTTCAAGGTGCTTAGGGAATTGTCCTCATGTTTTAGACTGTTTCCTACTCGAATCGTGTCAACGATACTTTAGGGAATTGTCCTCATGTTTTAGACTGTTTCCTTATGAGCCTTTAGAAAAGGCGACTTAGGGAATTGTCCTCATGTTTTTGAGGAAATTTCCTCCATGGACCTTCTTCAAGGTGCTTAGGGAATTGTCCTCATGTTTTTATCTTATATTATTCAAATGCCAAGAGATTC
>CAYMMZ010000006.1:23077-26252 GCA_964391715.1 Candidatus Woesearchaeota archaeon
CTTAGGGAATTGTCCTCATGTTTTTATCTTATATTATTCAAATGCCAAGAGATTCTGTCAAAATCCCTTCAACTTTATTAAATAAATTAGAGGGTATTGAAAGCCTTATCTCCCTAGTTCTCCCATGTCTCCCTTTAGAGATAACCTTTGCATTAATAAGCCCAAGCATATCTATTTCTGCAATAATATCTGAAATTCTTCTCTGTGTCAAAGGATCTGTTTTTGTCTGAGCACACAAATCTTGATAATGATTATAAACGTCTCCTGTAAAAATTTTCTCCATTCCACCTTCCTTTCCCTTTTTGGTTAATTCTAAAATTGAATATAGGACTAATTGGAATTGTTTAGGCTCACTCTCAACGATGTCTAAAATTTTATCTCTTTCCATTTTATTATTTGCTAAATCTATATAATCTTCTGATATCTTTTCTTCACCTTCTCTCTCCGATAATTCTCCAGCAATTCTAAATAAATCGAGTGCCCTACGGGCATCTCCATGTTCTCTTGCAGCATAGGCTGCACATTTCGCAATAACTCCGTCAACTACAACCCCGTCTTTAAATGCCTCAGAACACCTATCGTTCAAAATATCTTGAAGTTGTATTGCATTATAAGGAGGAAATACGAATTCTTCTTCTCCTAAAGAAGACCTAACTCGAGGATCTATATTCTCTAAAAAAGTCACATCATTAGAAATCCCAATAATAGAAATCTGCGCATTGTTGAGTTCTTGATTAAGACGGGTAATAGAATATAAAAAATTATCACTCATCTTCTTAACAGCCTGATCAATCTCATCAAAAATAAAGACTATTAGCTGCCTCTTATCATCTATTAACTCTATAAACTTGGACCAAACTTGATCTGTTGGAAGACCTGTTGCAGGAACACTTCCCCCAAGCTGCCGAATCAAAGCTGCCAAAATTCTATATTCTGTATCTGCAACCTTTTTTAATTTACAATTAATATACTCAAAGCGAACTTCTACCCCTAATTCTTCAGACTTCTTCAAAATCTCATCCATCACATATTGCACTGAAAGTGTTTTCCCGGTCCCTGTCTTCCCATAAACGAACAGATTACTCGGCCTCTCTCCCCTTAATGTTGAAGCTAAAATTCCTGCAATAGATTTTATTTGTTCATCTCTATGAGGGATAGACTCAGGAGTATAACGAACCTGCAAGACACCCTTATTATTAAAAAGACTATTATTAACCGCAGAATTAAAAATATCTCCTAACTCAACAGCCATTCTTATCACATCTTATTTTCATCATCTAACTCCGAAATTAAACTATTTAAAGTTTCATATACTCGAAACAATATTCTTACACCTTCACTTCCAGTGTAGCATAAAAACATTAAATTCTTTAAATTTCTCATCATTTTCCAATAAAAACTACTAAAAACCCTCTATAAATTCAAATTATCTCAAAAATATCTCCCACCCCTTCATTTCGTCTCCAGAGGAAATTTAAACCTATAAAATATTTAACCATACCACCTATAATTAGGCTCTACATTATTATAGTATATTTAATTATCCTATATTTTATTATCCTATATTTTATTATACTTTATTCAAATATACACTATTAAAATATCTATCATTAAAATAAGGTGTATTTTAATCTATATATTATAATATATATAATATATAATATAAATACTTATAAAAGAAATTAAGAAATCCAAAACCAAAAATCCTCCAAAACATTTATAAATTTTTCCAAAAGAAATCATAGGGTCACCCCATTTCACATAGAAACTATGCAAAATCACTAATTTCACATAATATCTGTATATATAGGAAATACCTACAAATCTATAATAATTCTTCATAAACTCTTCAATTATCTCAAAATTTTAATGAAAAAATCAAAAACTTTTAACCAAATCTCTATCCTCACCTTCACCACTAAAATTTAATGAAAAACCAAAAGAAACATTTATAAACAATTTACTTCTATTGATGTGATGGATAAAAAACCTTTCAAAGCTCTTCTAGGAAAGCAATTAGTAACAAAAGAAGGAAAAAAATTAGGAATTGTAAAAGACATTACTTTTGAAGCAAGGACTGGAGAATTAATTCAAATTATCTTAAAAGATTTGACAACATATACGGCAAATTTATCTTTAGAAAGAACAAAAGACAGGGAGGCCTTAGTACCTTACAATTCTGTAATTGCAGTCGGCGATTTCATAGTAGTCTCTGAAGAAGATTTACTGTGATTAGATAGATTTATAAACGATTTTTATTAAAAACATAACATGACAGACATAAAATACGCAGGCTCAAAAATCACAAGGATAGATGCAACGAGAAATCCAGATTTCGACGGAAAATTGACGATGGAGACAAATATACACTTATCTTCTATAGAACCTGTAAAAGAAGCAAAAGATACCTTAAAGGCATCATATGCCTTTGAAGTGAGTTATGGAGACCTAGGAAGTGTAAAACTAGAAGGGATATTATATCTTACAGCACCTTCAAAAGTAGCTAAAGAACTTCAAAAATCAATCAAAGACAAAAAGTTCGACACTCCCGAGAATGTCTTAATAACCAATATGATAATTCAAAAAGCTTCTGTAAAAGCATTCGAAGTAGAAGAAGAACTAGGACTCCCAATTCATATAAGACTTCCAACAGTAGATTTCCAAAAGAAAGAAGAATAATTAGAACCCTTTTTAAGATAACTTACTTAAGTAGTGATAGCTCAAAAGCCAAAAATGCATTAAACACTCTTAAAATCATTAGAATTTGCTTCACTTAAAAACAAGCCCACATCGCATAATGGTATTGCACCAGGCTCGAACCCTGGGCCCTTCGGGGCATCCCCGTTCGATTCGGGGTGTGGGCGTTGAGAAAGGGGATGCATCCTCGCGAACAATTCGCCTTGAACAAACCAAAAATAAAACTATCTGTTTGTGAAATGCGAATTGTGAGTAGATTAGGGGTGTGGGCGTTGAGTTTATACCAATTCTTCAAGAACTGCCAAAAAAAGTTATAGATTTTAAACTAATCTCTTAAATATCTCATAGAATTCTATATAAATTTCATAAAATAAATCAAAAACCCGTAAAACATATAAAACCCAATCCCCAATTTAACCCATGCCAAAAATCTCCAAACAAAAAAGAGAAAAAATCTCTAAACAAATTCTTTCACATT
>CAYMMZ010000007.1:0-26186 GCA_964391715.1 Candidatus Woesearchaeota archaeon
GGGCGTTCATCGCTTACCATGATGCTACTGACCCTGATCCGCTTTTCGGGCTTGAGATGTTCATTCCCGATTCCTATGAGACAACCTATGGTTGATATACACGCTTCTATTTTGGTTCTTTGATCCGATTCTTCCGATCTCAAGTTTACACCCAATAGTCCTCAAAAATACGGTACACGCTGTCTGCATCACCAAACTCGCCGATATTGTCCCTCACATCGATTATCTTGCAGAACTCCGTGCCTCCGATTAGCGGCCCTCTCAGACCCCTGCCAATCATCTGACTGTAAAGGACAGGGGAGACAGTTGGTCTCGTGATCATCACGGTGTCGGTCTTGGGGGCGTCGAATCCCGTTGTGAGAACTCCGAAGTTACAAAGCACGTCTATGTCGCCGTCCCTGAACCCGTCAATCAGCATAGCCCTCCTTGCAAGGTTAGTCGACCCATCGACATGACCAGTGTTGAAACCCAGATAAAGCAAGCATGAGTTCAGGAATCGAGAGTGTTCGACGCTGCAGCCGAATAGTAGCACACGCCTACCTTCCTTAATTTCAGATCTAAGTCTCTGGAGTATCTCAAGGTTCCGTTGGTCTTCCAGCGCGAGCATTTTGATGATTCGGGGGGGGATATTGAACTTCTCTTCTATGTGCTTCTTGTCGGCTTTGGAGAGCGGGATGTTGATTTCGGTCATTATGGCACGGTAGTTTGCCTTTGCTAGAACTCCTCTGTTCCTGAGCATCTCAATCACCCCTACGCCCTGAGGGTCGGGGAGTTCAATTAGCCGATTGAAGTAGAATTCAGCCAATGCCTGGGCCTCTTCCTTGTATGTCCTCCCAGGAGTTGCGGTCAGACCAATCACGGCCGTTTCTTTGCCCAAGAGGGAACGGATCGCATTCTTGTAGGTCGGAGCCTCGGTCTTGTGGGCCTCGTCCACGACCACGAGACCGCAGTCTGAGCGAATTTGGTCAAGACAGTCGGGGTTCTTCTTGAGAGCTGCATTGAGCTTTTGGAATCCACCGAAAATTACGTTTGAGTGACCGGCGATGGGGATGGCCAGGGGGTGCTTTCCCCAGCATCTGTGAATTCGCACTCTCTTTCTAGCATGGTGCGGCCAAACATGCATGAAACACTGGAGGCTCTGCTCGCAAAGCTCACTGGTGTGGGCCAGCCAAACCACATTCAAGTCGTCTTCGCCATTCAGTATCTTACTCACTACCTCCATAGCGGTTCTAGTCTTGCCCGAACCGGTGGGCATCTGAATAACCATTCTCGCCCTCGGTTGCTCGAGGGCCTTCATGGCCTCAGAGTAGACTCCGAACTGGTAATCAATCAACTGCATGAAGGGGGATGTAATCTCTATTGGAGCGTGCTTCGTTGCAGGAAGGAGGTCGAGAGAGTCCGGATTAATGACTTCTGGAGATGGGAGGAAGTGGGGGGGGAGTCCGAAGTATTCCACGAATCTAGTTGCAAAAGGGTTCTTCCAAGGGTGTGATGAGATTGCGTCCCGAGTGGGACCGAAGTCCCCTTTGTATCCTATGGCGGTATGAAACGCCACATCCCTGAGCTCGTCAAGCTGAAGCCGATTCATGCATTCATAGCGGAAGTCCCTTGATGCGAATGCGTCGGAAGGCAGGAAGGCCTCGACCACTTTCTGCAGGCTGGGACCGGTGTACAGGTTTTCCACCAGGAATTCTTCGCCCATTAATCCAGGTAGGATGTACTCCAACCGGGAAAGGAGGTTGGGGTGATGGGATTCGATGAGTTCTTGAAACTCCCTCGACGACCATACACCCCAGATGTTCATTCTCTCTTCCCCAGTTTATCCTTTAGATAGTTGGACCAATCGTAATCTAGATGGTTGAATAGCATGTTTGGGTCATAGTATAGCTGTCCTTTCAGCTGCTGGGTGGTGTGGGAGAATGTCTGTATCAAGTCCAGAATCAGCATCTGAGAATTTGGGTCAGCCTTTGAGAATGCGTCCTTGAAGGGGTGGGCGGCATTGAAGGATATTGCATCCTCTCCTCCCTTGTGCTCGACACGGAAGAAACTAGGGTCCCTCCTGTCATCGTGCAGAAGTACAGTATGTTGTCCAATAACGAACTCTTCGTTGAGGCGTGCTAGTTCCATTATCTCGGTATATCTAGCTACGTCCTCGGGAACATAGTCTACTCCGAGCCAATCCATTATCGATTCATTCTCCCGGTCTAGGGCCTCCTTCATCACCCGATAGTTTCCGGTATTCAGAGAGACACCTTTTTTCATCCTCCACTCGTGGTCCTTCTTGCTCCAAAAATGCTCCGAGAACATGAGCGTTCTGTTGCCCTTAAAATCAGAGAGGGAGAGTACCTTCTTGAGTCGTTCACTGCCATGCTCCTCTAACACTTTCCCTGTCATTAAATATACCACCCTCTATACTAATCATCGTTTTCGTTGAGTTCTTTCATCCTCGACATGACGTAACTCTTCAGGTATAAACCCCAATTCTGCCGTATCTGTTCAAGGAAACTCTCGGCGGTGTATTCGATGTCCTTGTCAAACATACTCTCTGCCTTGGCGTGTGACATGATTATGAGGTCCAGCATGGCCTTAATTTCAAGTGCTGTTTTCTTGGTATCGCATTCCTCTTCGTCCAGGTTGTTTACGAGTTCGTAGACCCTGTCCCAGAACACGTGGGTCATGTTGTAGTCCAGCACTGCTTTCCCGCCAAGAAATCTTGGCTCGTAGAAAAGCGGGCCCTTCCAATCCTGTTGTATCACAGTGAAGTCCTGTGCCTTGAAGAGCTCCTCGAGACGCCTACGCTGTTGTTCGTCAAAGGAATCGCTGTAGGACTCGGCTGCATTGTGAGCTTCGGCATCTAGGTCCAAATCCTTGTCCAGCTGGCTCTTCGGGGTAGGGGTGTTTGTTGCGGTCTTCTCGGCAAGTTGGTGGTTGCCCGCCCTCTGCAAAAGATCCTCCGCCATCTCCTTCTCTTTTTCCTCGTTATCTAGGGCTTTGTTGGCCCTGTGAAATGCTCGCACCTTCTCTAAGACACTCTCCCTGGTAGGCAGCATCTTATCCTTTATGGCTAACTTAAGTAAACGCTGCGGCGTGGCTCCTCTTTTGATTTTCTTGACTGTGAATGCCCGGTCAATCTCTGCATCGAATAGGATTTCGCCGCCCCACCACCGATCCATTTCCGTAAATCTAGGCCATCCACCTTTTCCACCTTGCCAATTCATTGTACCGTAGTAGACCTCTCTGTGGTTCCTCATGATTGAGATACCTTCGTTCATGTTGAAGTGGCGGGCTATTGACTTTGCATTGCCACCATCGCCTTTCCTCTTTCTGAATTCCTCGGGAATAATCGACATCCTCACGGTTACCGTCGAGTCTGCCCCAGGGGTGGCGGAATTATGGTCCGTCGCCCATGTAATTGTCATGTCCTTGTATAATTCAGCAGGATTATCGTCTGGAAATGCTGTCTTCTCTAACCTCGCAAAGAGGGGGTCGATGGCCTTCACCTCCTCGTTGTCAATCAAAATTCTCACAGGACCAGTCCTGTGATTAGTGTCTACTTGATTTCCCTTGTGGTCGGTGCCCCAAATGAAATAGCGATAGGTTCTACCCACCCAGACCCTAAACTCCTTGATGATCTTCTCCGCGTTCCTTTCCTGCCTATCGTACTTCCTCCAAACAACCAAGGTGCCACTGTCCTTGCCGACTAACTCTTCGAATTGTTTGGGGACCATTCTCTCAACTGGTTCTGGGATACCCACAAGTTCGTCATTTTCAATTTCATCAAGGTCAATGTAGGTGTAAAGGCACTTTGCCCCTTTTTGTTTTGACCAAACCTCGACTCTTTTGCACTCGTGAATGGCCCCTAAAATCATCCCTACTCCGAACCTCCCGATGCCAGTTCTAGAATTGATTCTAGAGGACCATCCTACCTTGAGGCATTTCCCAAGGGTATCGGCATCCATACCATGGCCGTCATCACCAAAGGCGAGGGATTTGATATCATATCTCTGGCCTTTCTTCTCTGTTTCGAATTTGATTTTGATTTCGCTCGCGTCTGCCTGTAGGGAGTTATCTATAGCCTCACCATAAGCACTTAGGTCATCAAAGTCGTCCTCACGAAGCGACTGTATTGCATGTTTACCTTCAAAAAAATCTGACATTCCCATTAACTCCTTTACTCCACATATAAAACTTGTTTATAAATACAATCATCACGATGGCTAGAAGAGCAGAGTGATGTAATTATTCAGAGGGAATTATGTCTTATGCAATTCAGAGGGCCACCACATCTGCTCTGATTTTGCTTTATAGTAATCTCAAATCATTTCATCATTTAGAATCTTAATTTTTTGATATGCCTGCACAATATCTGAAACAATTATTGGTATTTCATCGTTGGAATTATCGGTTGATAAACAGAATCTCACTGTCCAATCTGCCTCCTCTCTAGTTTTTCCTATTGCGATTAATACATGCGAAGGAGTTGGGGCCCCAGATTTACAGGCTGAACCTGTGCTCATCACAACATTACTCAAATTAGCAACCATAGCATCTCCATTAATTCCCTTTATGGTGAAATTTGAACCACCAGGAATTCTTGGAGAATTCTCTCCGTTGATGGTGATATTTTGTATTTTTTCCTTTAATTCGAATTCAATTTTATCCCGCATTTTTGAAATTCTGTCAGCATCTGAGTCTAGCGATTGTTTTGCAATCTTACAAGACTCAGCAAAACCAATTATCCCAGGCACATTTAGTGTAGATGAACGTATTCCATGTTCTTGCTCACCCCCCAAAAGTATAGGATTAATTGGGAAATTAAGTGGGCCATTTCTAATAAAAATCCCGCCTATTCCTTTAGGCCCACGCATCTTATGACTACTGAATGACATTAAATCAACATCTAATGAATTGACATCTACCGGTATTTTACCAACTGCTTGAGCAGCATCGGTATGAATGATTGCACCGCCTGAATTTCGGATCAATTTTGTAACCTTTTCTAAGGGTTGAATTGTGCCCAATTCGTTATTTACTAACATTATTGAAACTAATATCACATCATCATTCAACTTAGATTCTAAATCATTGATATCTATCAATCCTTCTTGATTACAATTTACAGTGACAACATTATAGCCCATTTCATCTAATTTTTTCACCGGATTAATTACAGCGGGATGTTCGATTGAGGAAAACAAAATTGTTTTTTTATCGGTTATGCTCTTCAATTTTTCAACCGTACCTAAAATGGCTAAATTATTGCTTTCGGTAGCACTAGATGTGAAAATAATTTCACTCTTTTTAGCCCCTATGAAATTTGCAATATATTCTCTAGACGCCTCCACTTCTTGTAATGCTGATCTACCCAATTCATGGTTTGAAGATGGACTACCAGGATTTTTTCCCATGAAGGTATTCATTGAATTAATTACTTCAGAATGCACGAAGGTTGTAGAAAAATTGTCACAATAAATCATTCTATCAGACATTTTCAACCACGCCTAAAGATGACAGATTAAACAACCACCCAAGTCTTCATCATCATCACCTAAATCTCCAGTAAACAATTGTGCTAATGTTTGCGGTTTTCTTCTTGCTTCAGCCTGTGCTATTCGTTTTGCTTCATTCTCTAAAATTTCTCGCATTCTTGCAGGTTTTTCTAATTCCTCTAGACTTTCAATTTGGGACCAGGTATATCCTTCATCATTAATTTCATATTTTTTAGCTTCCTCAAACAAATCTGGATGGTATTGCTTCAACCGAACCCATTCTGAACGACGCTGATAGAAACAAAAGGAACATCCTGAACGGCTTCGCCATTCATAGTATCCAGGCATACCTACACCACTTTCATCTAATATCCTCATCACATCTTCACGTGTAATCCCATCCTCTTTGAAAGGAAATATCGGGAGAATATTGTTTTTAGTAGAAATATAACCATCCCTTTTTTCATCAGCACGTATCCCGATATACAGGCTCACTGGCTCATCTCCCACATATCTCTCAAAAGGTTTGATCTTCAATTCTTTTGTGCACCAACGAGCATTGGGGGAAGGGAGGAAATTATTGAACATCTTCAAGAAATGATCAAAACCCCTTTCACCTTTCTCACTTGAAATTCTAATTACGGGCTTACCAATATATGCTTCAATCTTTGTTAGATACTCGTACGTTTCCTTCAATTCTTTATGAGTATCTGTAAACAAATATTCCATTTCAATTTCTGGATATTTATCTTTCATGTACAATGCTAGAGCTGTACTATCTTTTCCACCTGACAACATTAGAATGTGCCTTCTCTCACCCTCATCACTCATTCGAATCACCTAATTCCGTCATTTCTTCATGTAATATCTCAGCAATAGCTGCGAATCTCTTCAGGCGGTCAGCCTCGTCAATTGATTGCTCTAACCACGCTGAAAACTCTACCTGGTATTCATCTATTTTTAACTTAGATTCTTTATTAAAACGGATTATCTCGCGTCTCTCTGAAAATTGACTACGGAGAATACCTATGCGGATTATTGTATCATCACTATTCTTTCTTTTTTCAGCTGCAACCTCTTGTAAGCGCATCAAATCAAGTGAGATGTTTTTCAAAAGCACAGAAAAATCTGCTACTTGAACATCGATCCAATCACTTGGAGGAATACCTTTGTTAATGATTCTAGAAACTACAACTCTCCAGTCTCTATCCTTCATATCAGACATTTCACGTAATAGAAGATTCATCGTCATATCAGCAGATAATCCACTCAAATTCTTACCAATTTTTGTTAATTTCTTCCTGATTTGTTCGTCATCACCAGTTAACCTAAATTCATTCTTAACCTCATTTTCTATTCTAGTTAATAAGGAAGGAAATGCTTGCCTGAGGGAGGAAACACACTCATCTAATTTTTCCACGAATATTTTTACTCCCGTTTCATCATCTAGTGATACTCCTAAAATTTTTGGAAGCGTGGTAAATGTCAATTCATAAGGGTCGGTTGTATCCATTATAGCATTTCTAACCAAAATTGTTGAGGGCGGTTCGAGTGTTTTGGTTTTGCGGACATGGGGTGGTAACTTAGCAACGAAAATTACCAATGGTTTCACAACATCTAGCAAAGAGGGCGAATCCTTCTTTACATTCAACAATGCTTCGTGAAGAAGTTCAAGTGCTAGTTGGCATTCTTTTGGTAATTGGAATAATTGAATATGGAAAAGTTCAGGGCGTCGTAATAGGCGTTCGAACATTTCAGTGTCAGGAATTGGAGTATAGAGACCATCTTCATAGAAGGCTAAATCATCTCTTAATACCTTGTGAAGGAGACAGGTGAAAACTGGCATGATGCCTCTTTTCAAACCATATGGTTCTGATTCAAGATGTGAATAAAGATCTTCAAGAGGTTTTCTTGAGGCACTATTTTTCTTCAAGAATTTAATTGCACCTTTCCACACTGGACCCCAATCACCTTTGGGCTCTACGAAGGAATTTCTACTAGATTTTGAATTAAAGAACCCACCATTTACGAGAAGGCTTTCAAAAATAGTTATTTCCGGTGGATATTTTTCTATTCCTAAACGATCATCTTGCTCGTTGTTAAGCATTCTATCAATTATTTTGTTACAAGCCCTTGTTCCTGGGATCGAAGGTTTGAACTTATTTACCAATTCATTATGAAACGCTGGTGACTTGGGATAAGCAGCATCACAAATTTGAGATAAATTTGATTGAACCTCTGATGAATTTGATATCATTAGTATCTCTCCCCTATACACCCAAGTCTGTGAAGAAAAATTATACTGATGTCCATAAATACCAACCGATGGACCTATCAAATTGAGGAATCTCCTCTTACATTCTTCTTTTCTAGAATTCACTTCCTCCCTAGCGATTCTATCAGATTGAAGATCGACCATCAATCTAGATAGCCAATCCCAAACAAGATAATCAAAAGCAAACCTAGACGCATCAGTAGTTGGCTCACAAAGTACAATTATTGTACGATTAACATTTCTTTTCTTGCCTTCGGTTGCTTCAGTGATTGAATGCAATATTGATTTACGATCAACATTCCCATCTAAAAGAGCAAATATTACCCTGCCATTACCATTTGGTGCGCACTTATAATCAAATTTAGAATCTAATAACTCACTTGCATCAATTATTTCAGTATCAAACAATCGGAGATACCCCGTTTCTATGTAATGTCTCCTTGCAACGAGTGGCTTCAGATCATCTATTTGTTCATCAACAATTAGTTTCCGAATGAATGATGGCGTGGACAGTTGGGGTATCTCCTTTTTCGCGTCATCAAAAGCACTCTCCAAATCTACATCTGAGCCTTCCCAGAAAGCAAATGAGTCCTCGTATTTTCTGTAGATAATAATATTCTTTTTTTGTAGATATTTTAATGACTTTTGTGTGGCCTTAGAATCACCAACTGCAATGCTAATCGTAGATTCACTAGCCCTTAAATGAGCTGGCGTCCCAAATACACTTAGTAAGCCTAGAGATTTGATGACCTCTGCAGTAAAGGGAGGGGATTCAGCATCAATTCTACTTAGTGCAAATTCTATTTCACTCCACCTCCTAGCATTTAATCCAGTAAAAACGGAAATTCCAAAATTCTCTTCTAGGTAATCATACAGTAAGGGCAAATTATAACATGAATTTGACAATGATCCATCCCATCTACGACGTAACCCATCTAAGAATGCGTATGGTTCATCACTTGTTAGGAAAGTGAATAACGAGCGCTCATTTTGTGCGAGTGAACTACGGAAAATAGGCCAAGCCATCAAAGCAGCAATTGGTCCTATAGGCACACATTTAGGAAGTAATGAATCAATATCCATACCTGAATTATCACGTATAGAATCAAAGGCGCTACTATCTAAATTCTTAGTAACCTCAACCTTCATCTGTTTAACAAAATTATTCCCCTCATCGTTTGACTGGATTGCGGATGAAATTAAGTTCAAAAATTGCTCATTTGGTTCCTTAAATGGGACATCGGTAAATCGACCCTGTACTTTCTGCCACTCTGCTCTTCGGGCCTTATCAAGATCCCCTAGATAATCGGTATAGGCCATATGTAGAATATTTAACACTACAAATTTACCTGCTGAACGCTGGGCTAATTCAGCTAATATTTGCATTTCAAACAAATCCGCACTAGAATCTTCAGCAGCGAATTCCAAGAATTTGCCAAATTCATCAGCAATTAGCATTATTCCCGTTTTTCCAGATTTAGAAACATTATCTAAAGCCCATTCAAAAGCACCGCCGATGTCTTTTGACTTAGGCCCACGCCACTTAACTCCTAATTCCAACATGGCCTGAACTAGTGCCTCATGTAGTGATTCAGCAATATCCCCTCGACGACCATATATGGGAATGACCAACATGTCCTCTTCAATCCCAAGTTTGTTTCTCATTCGGTGAATCGATGGATCATCATTAGCTGTACCAGCAAATAGGTGACTTAGAAACAATCCAAATGAGGATTTCCCTGTACCATATGGCCCAGTTAATGACCATGATCGACTTCCATGTTTTTCCAATCTCCCAGAATGAATCCTATCAATAAGAGATTCCCCCATGGGCGTAAGGATATACCCATCAAGAGCAGTCGAATCCATAAAATCACTAGAAATATCTACTGATCGATGGAAACGACCACGTACAGAAAAGGGGAATTCTTGCCCCGCTGAAATAGTCATCTTAGCACCCCCGTATAAGCGTGGACTATCATGGTCTGTTCATCGATGATACTTGAATCACGAGAAATCATTGCTATGCCAGCGGTTTGAGTAACCCCAAACCCAAATTCATTAGGCATTGATTCAATTAGATCAAATAAATTATTTTGAGTTAATTTAAACACTGCACCTGGTGCACCTATACCGTGTGATATTGATTCAAGACGAACTGTGGATGAAGATCCTAACTCTGAAATCCAATAACGGTTAATTGCATATGCAAGGATTCCAACAGGCAAACTATTCTTCTCTCCGCGATTGAATCTATACACTTTCTCACTACTTTGTGACCCATCCTCTACTAGCATCCCCAATTCAGACAATGGTGAATCAAAAGAATCTTCCAAAGGTACATGCCTGCCTACTTTTGATTTAGTGTATGTTTTAATCATAACCTCTACATCTCTTGATATCACTGCTTCTGATGATGTAGATACTCCGGCACCCAATGATTGAAGCCAACTTACCATTGAATTTTTAGTGATTGTTGGTTCATTCCATTGGCTAAAGGCTAACTTAATTGAGCCTGCAGATGAATCACATCCTGCTAACAACCAGTGTAGCAACCATAGGCTAGCATCACTCTCAAGAAATGGATCGAAACCAGTTGGCCCGAATACCGTTTCAGCCAAATGGGTTAACACCAATTCACCGGAATTTTCCCCATTTTCTGTAAGACCAAGGATATTACACCAATGGCGTATTGATAAAGTCATATTTTTGCCAACACCAAGATTAACAAATGCATCATCTTGAGAGAAAAACTTGGGATTATTGGAGATTTGTTTTATTGCTTTTGGAATCCATGAAAACCGCAAGGAGAAGGACTCATGACCACTAAATTTCAACTTAACTTCCGAGCCCAAGCCTGACCCTCCCCAAACTGGGTATACCATTCGCTTCTTCAACATTGCACCAGGTACTCGGAAAACCAGGGTTCATAAATAATCGGGATAACTTTTTGTCAACTCTTCGTTTCGGATTATTGTGCCCACTCTTCAAGATGTAGTTGCAAGTATGGGTGCGGCTAGTCATGCTCGTATAATCGACTACAGAATTTTAGAGTTATTGAAATCGATTAGTGGTAGTTACGGCACACTATCTAGGCAACAAAAAGCAGAACTAATTATTCAATTCCTTGGTGCTGAAAACATTCTCAAAAAAAAGGAAATACGCAATGTTTTATTCCTCAGCCTAGACACTGATGTGAGCCAAGAATTGGCTGAATCTCTGTCTATTAATGTTAGCAAATTGTATGATTTCCATCTTTCAGGAGTTAGATTATCTAAAATGCGTACATTTTTTGGTTTACCCGAACATGAAGAAGAAGTAATCGTTGATGAAAAATCAGATGAATGTATTATTTGTGATGGAACTGGAAACAAACCTGAATTTTCACCATTCTATTCCTTATACGATTATCAAAGAACAGCTATGTATGGTTGTAATAATATTCTGAATCATAATGAGGTGAAGAGAGTTATGTTGCATATGCCAACGGGCTCCGGGAAAACTAGAACTGCAATGCATTTAGTATGTAGGGAATTATGTAGTAAAGAGCCATCAACGGTACTATGGCTTGCTAATGGAAAGGAACTTTGTGATCAAGCCGCTGACGAATTTGAACAAGCCTGGGCTAGATTAGGTGACAGGCCTGCGTCGGCGTTGAGGTTCTATGGAGGGGATAGCGAGTGGGATCCTGAGTTCAATGATGGGCTCGTCGTAGCCGGGTTACAGAAATTATGGAATTATATGACTAAAGATGTAGATAGAGTGAACCCTCTTGCTGAAAAAATATCATTGATTGTATTTGATGAGGCGCATCAATCTGTTGCAAACACATACAAACAAATGACTGAGATTCTCCTGAATTTTAACCCAAATATCAAATTATTGGGTCTTTCAGCTACACCCGGAAGAGCGCATCATAGAGGAGATGAACGTGAAGATGAACAACTTGTTAATCTATTTAGAGGAAATAAAATTCGCCTTCGCCATCCTGATTATGATTCAGCAATTTCATATCTTATATCCAGCGGATTTCTTTCAACCATTAATTACCACAATATTGATTATTTGTCAGAAGAATTGGAGGAGGCTGACGCAAACAGAATTGCAGAATCATTCAAAATTCCTGATGATGTATTAACAGAACTTGGACTAGATGTTCAAAGAAATTTAGCCCTTCTAGAACATGTATTTGCGATTGCAGAAAACCATCAACGAATTCTTCTATTTGCCCCAAGCGTAGGAAGTTCAAACCTATTAGCAGCAGTCCTTAGGCAGCAAGGTTACCTTTCAACCTCTATTACTTCGGAAACACCCAAAGATGAAAGGCAAGGAATAATTGATCGATTCAAAAGTAACGAACAAAAGTGTATGATTTTATGTAATTATGGGGTTTTAACCACAGGTTTTGATGCCCCTAAAATAAGTGCAATTATCATTGCAAGGCCTACTTCATCCATAGTTTTATACTCCCAGATGGTTGGAAGAGGAATTAGAGGAATTCGAATGAAGGGGACTGAAGAAGCAGACATCTATACTGTGCAAGACACGTCAATACCTGTATTCGTCAATATAGTTCAACAATTCCGTAATTGGGAAGAAAGTTGGGGTGATTTAGATGACTGAAGATACACGAGATTATATTCGCGTTGGGCAATGGATGCGAGAGAATAGGAAAAATTCAAACTACAGAACCACAGTACAGGCAATGTGTGAGTTGATTGATAACTCAATTGAAGAAAATGCTGAAAATATTGTCTTAGGAATTTTTATCGATAATATGAGAATGGGGAAAATTAGCAAAATAATCGTAGCTGATGATGGAGACGGAATGTCTCAAGAAATCCAATGGGATGCTGTTTGTGAAAATGCTGGCTCAAGAATGGATAGGCGTACTCAATCAATCAGAGGAAGGAAAAAACTTGGGAAATATGGAGTTGGCCTTCCTAAAGCTTCTGATTCACAATGTGACACATGGCATGTTTATTCGTGGCAAAAAAAGCCAAAAAGTGCACACCATTCAGTAATTGATTGGTCTACTGGGGATTTTAACAACAAAATTCCAAAACCAGAAGCAGTTCCCGCTCCACCAGATTATGTTTCATTGTTCGGCCTTGAAGATTCAATATCGGGGACTATGGTCATATGGGATAATCTTGGTGGTCCATCTTTCACTTGGCAAACTTACAACGGTCTCGCTAGAAATTTACAAATAGAGTTAGGGAGAATATATAGGAAATATTTGCAACATGAAGATTCACTAAATATTATTATTCAACCAATTCCGAGTACGGGACAAACACCTGAACAGGTGTACATTAATATTCGGGATCCACTATTTTTGACCGCAGATACGGGGATACCTGAACCTGATTTCCCTGATTGGGTAGAGGGAGAATCTCTATTTCAATTGGAAACCAGTCAATCGGAGAACATACCAGTTACAATTACTACATTAGATGGCGATGGAAATCGTTCCACTGCAACAGTAGAAATTATAGTAACGGCCTCAATTGCAAAAAATAGTGCTCGTACAGTCATTAATGGAGCACCGCCAGGGATGTTTGAATGGGGTAAAGAGGTAAATAAGAACAAAGGGGTTTCATTTTGTAGAGAAGGACGAGAGATTCGTCTTGATGGTCGCTGGTGCTTGAATGAACCCCAAGAAAGATGGTGGGCCTTAGAGTATGATTTCCCTGAAGAATTGGATAAGTTACTAGCAATATCTACTGATAAACAAGATTATACAGCGTTGACTCAAGGAATGTCTTTTGAATTTGAAGATATCAAAATGGAAGGAGAATCTGATGCCGATGCATTGGATAGAGTCAAAAATGATGATCCGGGAAGTGCCTTCATTTACGAACTAATAAATGAATTAAAACAAAAAATCGTAAGATTACGCTCATTGATTAGTTTACAGAGACCCCCTAGAATTCGCACTAGAGCTTGCAGAACTTGTGGAAATGTAGATTGCACATGTGATGAACCTGACCCGTGTACTGATTGTGGAGTTCATCCTTGCCAATGTATTGAAGAAGTGCCCGATCCTGAGCCAGAAGAAGAAGCTGAAGAAATTGCTGACGAGCAAACCGACGACAATGAAGTAACCGAAACAGATATGCCAGAAATAGAGGAATATTTGAGATCATTTAGTGTTCCAGATAATGAAATAGAGAGAATCTCAAAAAACTTAGTTGTACGTAACAAGCATTGGGTGATAACTACCGGAAGAGGATTTGGCCGTAGTTTGTTATTTGCTGTTGAAAAAATTGGCGGAGCGAATTTGGTAGTTCTCAATCATGATCATCCGGCTTACGCACATATTTTTGCTGGCTTAAAAATTGACGAAGGTATGCCCGAAGGCGTTCCTGACGAATTCAAGAATCGAATGCATAACGCTAGTACTGCATTGTTCTTGATGATTTCAGCTTGGGCTGAACTCGAGCGAATATCTGGAGAAGATGAGAAAGATATGTTAGAGCAAACCCGAGAGGACTGGGGTAGGAAAATGCGTGAATTCGTAAGAGAAATGAATCGAAGAAGAGAAGGTTAGTGATGATGTGCAGTTCAAAGAACTACATGATACTCTAGTGAATTACTATGATGCCAAGCATCAGTTAAGTATGGTAGTTTGTCCGTTCATCACTGTTCAAACCATTCAAGATATTCTCTCAACTAGAACAAATCGTCAATGTGTAATCATTACCTCCTGGCGCTCAGACCATCTCCTTACTGGAGTTTCATCACTAGACCTCTACGATGTATGTCAAAATAACGGTTGGACCCTTTTTGTCAACGACCGTCTTCACATGAAGTTGTATTCACGGGACTTGGATTCAGCCTGGGTCGGAAGTGCCAACTTGACCAATCGCGCTCTTTCAGATGATGAGCGCTCCAACCACGAAGTCCTCACCTTCAACGAGGAATTGACCACTGATGACAAAATCATGATTCAGCGAGTGCAGGCGGAATCTGTACTAGTCACAGAAGAGGTTCATCGTCAATACAAGCAGTGGCTTGATGCACAACAATCGGTGGAACTTCCACCACCTGATCCTGTGGAAATCGATACTACAGAATCAGCCTTTCACACCAGTCAACTTCCACACAGTGACACACCCGAAAGGCTCTGGGAGGTTGCCAACGATGCAACCGACCTTCGTGATTACGAACAAGCTGCCATGGAACACGACCTTGCTGTATACCCGGTGGATACAACTCTATCACTAGATGAATTCATGGTGGAAATGAAAGCCGTTTTCTTCGCGCATCCTTTCATCGAAACGTTTGCTCGTGAAATCACTCCCGATGGGATTCACTTTGGTGGAGTAAAACAATGGATCAAACAGAACTGTACCGATGTCCCAGTGCCTCATGCTAGGGAACTAACATTCCCTACCCAAGCCTTGGTTGAATGGTTCCCATCCCTTGATGGCAATCAATACCAAGTCGACAGGCCTAGGCATAGCCAAATACTAAGGCGTATTAACAATCAATAACCATCAGAAAAGTTACTTATTTCTGCTATTTTGAAGCCATCGCTCAAACTTTTTTTGTGTGCAATAGCTTTAGTTTTAGAACTAAACACATGCAAACTTTCTATCCAAGGTCCCAATGTATCATCTTTGATTCTTTTAGCAATAGCTTTGGTTTCTGCTTTCGTAAGTTTACCATCAGCTAGAATTTTTTGGCTTTTTCGTTTTTGCTGACAAGTACTTTTTACCTCTTTTTCAAAGTTTATCTTTGCACAATACTTGCGACCGTCTTTAATTTGCTTTTCTAATACATTTGTTACCGTAACACTAACATCGCTCTTACACCAAATTTCACTGAACAGCCAGGCATATTTCCGCCACTCTTTGGCAGCCCACTGGCTAACATTTGTGTATTCCATTAATTGATGTTTGGAACCTGTTTTCTTTTCCAATTTCTTCTTCTTTACACCTGCCTTATATTTTGCATTAGAATCTGACATTATTACTTCGTGTTTCATCCATCTATTGAATGCCTTCTTACCTTTTTCAATGGACGATATATCCATAGAATCATTGATTCTGGAAATATATTCTTTGAAGAGCATCTTTCTTGCTTCATTAACACCAGGATTGCCGTCAATATCCCATGTATTTCCACTGGCACCGAGTTCCCTTTCTGCTGCTTCAATTACGCGAAAAAATGTCAAAACTAATGCGATCTGAACTGCTACCTGTCCCATTTGTTCTTTAATATCTTTATAGTAACTTTTCATTTCAGTGTGGCTACTCGAGGTTGTATTAACCCATTTCACCCTATTTGGCGTTGTGTCGTATTCACTTCCTGATGCGAATTCGAAAAACTCGTTTTTCACATTATCCATCACGTATTTCTCATATGTATCAAGTGTCTTAGAAATGATTTCTATTGGTTCTAAAGCCTTCTTCAATTCTTTAATTTTGGACACTTCCGTAGCATCACATTTTTCAATCGCACGATCCAGATGATTGTGGTATAATTCGTGGCTTTTCTCTAAATCAATCCCACCGATTAAAATCTTTTTTACACTGTCGCCTTGAACTTGTCCAGCAAGATGACCTGTCGCTGAATTAATAGAATCTAATGAGGTATTCTCTAGGAATATTCTTGTTGGTTTAATTCCTGTAAAGGTATGTATTAAAAAATATGTAAAATGTTTGTAAAATTGTTCTTGGAAATCTCTTACCCACCCCTTCGGATCGGAACCGGATATCCTTCGAAAAGATCGAGATAAATCGGTGCCAAAAGCTTCATCAATGAGATCTTCAATATGATTTGATCTTTCAACTATCTTCGAGAACTCAGAATAAGGACCGAAGGACTCGCGCGCATCCTGTTGGAGAACATTTGGGTTGGTGTTACCTTTCTTAGGCAGTCCAATCGACATTTGGCTGCGATCCCAAAACAACAAACGCTCAAAAATGTTGTACATATCAGATGATTTGATTATAGAAGTAAATGTATTATGTTCGCCGGTTTGTATATGGTGCATCTCAAGTGGAGATGTGTCTTTTCCCGTTTTTATCGACATCTACTCCACCTCTTCTTCTTGTACATCATCTGCACCGGCGGGGGCCGGTAGCTCGTAGCTACCATCCTTGAATTGTTTCCAATACTCTGAGACTTCGGACCGGGGGGTACCTTTGTGCATACTTCTGAATTCGCTCCATGTCGGCGGTGTTGGTGTAGTTACTGTTGAAGATGTTGATGCGGTGAGGGGGAGTTTAACTGCATCTAGTGCTTCAAGGAGAGCAAGAGATACCAGGTCATTTGTATCTAATATCTGCAATGTTTCAGTATCGACTTTCTTTGCATTTTGATTCAAATCAATGAACAATGATTTCGCTAATTCTTCAATTTCTCCTTCCATACCTTCGGAAATTGTTGGGGCAGCGCACAGTATCATTGGAAGATGCAAATTTGATAGCATACTTTTCTTCTGGTCCTCAGAATATTTCTCCATTTGATCCTTCCAATATTGATAGTAATGTTGGAATTCTTTGCCGATTGGCCAAACATCTTTTGATAGTGCATTCCTATACAAAGCTAGAACTGCCATCGCTCTGTGTTGGCCGTCAATGATGACAATCTTACATCGGTTACGCTTGAACTCTATCTCGCCTGCCACAGTGTATTGTGGCCCAGCATCATTGACATTAGTTATTATCCGAAAATCAAAATCTGCCTGCCCATACACACCACAGGACGCCACATCTTGTTCCCACCCCTTTTTCACCCATTCCGGGTCCGGATGAGGGGCCCTTTGAACATCTCCACCAACTAGTTCAGAATATTGTGAGCGTATAGAACCACTACCTTCTTCAACTGGAATAAGCAACCCTACGATTGGTGGGAAGAACACGGCCCTGGATGCGAGATTTTCTGTCTCAAGAAGATAAGGTATCAAATGGATAGAAACTCGATCATCAGATATGTTTCTTTGCATCATATGCTTGAATGATTGCCTGTGAATATCGAAAGCTTCTCGGAAAATCGAAATTTCGGAGAGCAAATCTTGATTACTGTGCCATTCACTAAAACCTATATGTGTCTCAACATATTGAATTGGAATCGAATTATCTGTGCTATCAGGATCTGAGAGGAAAAAACAGCCGCGGATCCCTTCCACTTTTTTGGTAGAAACGGTGGTTGATGGGATTGGAATTGTCATCATCAAAGCCTCCCTTTAGATGGTGACACTACACGATTAATGATATCTTCTATGAATTCAAGTGAATTCTTGGATTTCTTGTCAGTAATATCGTAATCCTCCATCTTAAACTCGCAATAATGAACACGCAAATTCCTTGGGTTGGCAATTTTTGAACCTATGTAATATGCCATTTGACTGCCGAATCCTCTCATCTTCATATCTTCATCTTCTCTTTCTATCTCCTCATCATCATTCTGGCCTGGAGAAATATCTTTTTTGCTGAAGGTTTTAGTTCTCACTACATTCTCTATTTGCCCGTAATGACTCCTTATTCTAACGGACAAATCGTTTGCTTTACCAACGTAAATTGGAGAAAGGAATTCTGGCGCCATTTTATCTAAGTGATTGTAGAAAGCAGGAATATATTTTGGATTCGCACAACCATTTTCTAACATCAATTTAGCAGCATTATCAAAAGATCGAGTCAACGACATATTGTACTTAGGTTGAATTCGTTCACTCAACCCAGATGTATAGACTGTGCTCTTATCATAGGTATCAAATTTGAGTCCATGAGTTGCTAACAGTGGGGACATGGGCCTATCAAACAAAACGGTTTTTAAAAAATCATAATCGGGTGATTTAACGATATCTTTTTTACTTAATTTACACAACATATCTATTGCATCGAGAAATTGTTTTTTCTGATCACTGCCCGTTGGAATATGTGGTACAAAATACCAAGCATAATGGCCGGGGCCTTCTGGGATCTTTGCAGATGAGATGTCAGCAAATTTAACCATCATAGCCTTTTCACAACCTTAGTTACTGCCTTCTGAAGAAACCCAATTTGATTTAATGAATTCCATCATCGTCTGTTTAGACAATGGGATGGTCGAATTGCCATTTCTAACAAAGAATGCCTCCGGATCTTTACTTGTCTTAGCAAATACTGGCCCATCCGCTTTTTCTACATCTACTCTCCAAATGGTTTTTCTACGAAATTCCTGGGGGGATGAGGATACCTTGGATACAACTACATCAATGTCCAAAGCATACCCTAGTAGTTCGTGGAGTTCTTTCTCAAAACTATCCAAATCTTTACTTTTGGTCAATTGAATGTCATTATCTAAGCCTAGTGATTTCCCAGTGTCATCAACGCCAATGAATAGAGAGCCGCCCCTTGTATTGAGAAAACCTGCAACAGACTTGATGATGTTGTCTTGCATATAGCCCTCTTTTTTGGGAGAGTAACTAGGGTCACTTTTAGCACGCTTGTATTCAAACCAAATTGATGACTTGAATTCTACAGCATCAGATTCCCCACCGGCAATTAGGGCCGAAGTTATCGTCGATTTCCCTGAGGATTCTCCATCTCCAATGAGATGGGAAACTGTTTCCTCAGTAATCTCCCCAGTGATTAGTAGCCGGTCATGTATCTTGAGCAGGGCAACGACTCTAGTAACTACAAATGCTATGATAGGAGCTAGGCAATCCTCATCAGACAGGCTAGCACTGATATACCGTCTGCGTGAACTTTCATCCTCATACAATTCCGCACGCGTACCTATTGCTTTCGCCCCTTGTTCAGTAAGGATATCGAACAACCTTGCATCGAGGTCTAGAAGTTCCTCAACTGTAGCTCTGCTTGCAGTGTAATTATCGGGATTCTTTACCCCTGGAGTAGGAATTGTCAGATCAAACGCCGGACTACCATTTTTGCTTTGGATAGTGATGCGTAATCGTCCCTTTAGATACCCATGAACCCATCTCGGGCCGGTGAATTTCTCCCCCGTTTCTAACCATCGATCGCCATTCTCTAATTCGATGTCGAGAATATCCATTTGCAGTGAGTGAGGGCCAGTAACGCTGTACGATTTTGCCACGCCGTTTACATTAGCTCTTTCATTTCGAACCCACCACGAACCGGTCTCTACTATTGGTGTTGGATTGAGTTCAACATCTGAGAAAATGAGTTCGTCTGACATGTTTTTCACCTAATATTCATGCTCTCTTTCTATTCCCAAAGCACCGATGGATGCTCTCTTTCTATTCCCAAAGCATCGATGATTTCTCTGCTGTTTTTGGACTCGACCCACTTCAAGGTAGATGGGTCGAAGCTGGCCGAACCATCGAGTTCTGTGTCATGAGAAAAACTCCCAAAGAAGTCGTCATGTGCGTCAACATTTGTTGTATTGTCAATACCACGTAGTAACCTGTCAATGAATTGGGCTACGTGGTGGGGCTGTTCTCCCGATTGGGCCAATTCCAACAATTGATTCCTAATCCGTTGGTTCATTTCTTCAGAGCCTCTGCAAAGCAACTCCAGTGTGCGATGGGTCGACATTTCCTCAAGATACGCGCCCCCTTCCACGATATTCGAAATCAACAATGGTATTGCATCATGTGCTTCAATTTGGGCTAGAAAGTCGGGAATCTGGCTATCGTAACCATCTGCAAAAGCCTCTGAATCTGGCAAACTCCGGACCAGAAGTTCAACCAAGTTGTCTAAATTCCTAGACAATAGTTCTCGAGTGGCGACATCATACCATTCCGGTGAATCAGCGTCATCTTCATCCACAACAGCTGGATGATCGTTCAACTTCTCGATGAGCATTTCAGTGCTCATCTCATTAGGGCCCATAGGAAACGGATTCCATACTTTCAAATAAAGCCTCTGAGACCTGTTGTTGAAAAACAATCTCTCTTTATATACCCTTGATTCCTCCTTGATGCTTGTAGGTCAAATCATGTCATATGCTGTCAATTGCAATACTTGCGGAAAACCATTCAAGAAAAGATCATACCTTAGTCAGGAGAAATATTGCGGTGTTATTGGTTGCGGGGATAAGACGTTAGAATTACACTATGAAAAATTGGAACATGAATCTGAGCTTGCTTACTTGATATGTTTTGAAGAGCAGGTAGAACCAATCTGGCTACCCAAGAGATTCTGCCAAGTAGAGATTGAGGATTCAATAATTCATCTCCCTGCCTGGCTTGCATTTAAAAACGAGATAAGGAAATACGAGAAATAAGCAAAGGGAGCCCTCTGTAACGCCAACAACGGTCTGAGAACATTTTATGTCACAACCCCTTATCCCAAACCATGGTCCGATACCCACATATTGAGGGCATAATCAAATCAATTGAAAATCTTCATCAGGAACGCAGCGCCGAACAAGCCCCATTCATCATCGAGGCAAAATCTAGAGGGACCGCGTACTATCAAAAGTACAACATCACCGATGAGATGTGGGTTGAACGAAAAATCAACGATGGAGTTACGGGGCCCCCTACCTTATTCCCGAACGGTGAAGAATGGATAGATGAGGAGACAGAGGAAGAAATGTCGGGTCTCAAAAAGTGGCCTAACACCGACAACTTTGTTTCACGTAGCAAAGAAGAGGATGGAATAGATGCATTAGCTTGGTACCGTAGTTTTCACTATGAACCAATACAAAAATGGGGAATTTACATGCTTGACAAGGGCATATACCACCTTGCCGAAATATTCGAGGGGCAATATGAACAATCAGAAGTCACCCCTGAAACGAGGCAAGAATGCATTCATGATGCTGTGAATTTATTGTATTATCACGAATTATTTCATTTCTATACTGATTTAACAGCAGCGAATTTGGAAATTTCAGAATCTAGATCAATGTATGTGGATTATTTCCAAAAAAGATATCCCAATGGTTGGCTTGAATCAGACGGGGCCCCCTCTGATATTCCAGCAAAACTGGAGGAAGCCCTCGCCAACGAATTCGCTCGGAAGAAGACCATAACAAAACGCTCTCAGCAATACAAAGACACCCTCAAGGAATTCATGGAAAGACAACCAAACGGATATGCACAATGGGACGCTGTAAGGCACTACCAGAAGTGGTACCCTGGCCTCTCTCAACTTGGAGAAAGACTACTGAACGAAGGTAGCCCCCTTCCACAATATATGCATGTCAGAGCCCTTGAAGATGCAATCCATAGATCGTATGAATGGCAAGTACCTGTGTATATCGTAGATACAATCCCTGAAAACATATATCGCTTTGCATCATTCAAAAAATTCGATATAATTTCTATATCTGATAACGCTAAGAAATTATTGAATAAATTGAAAAATCCAATATTGAAGAAGAAATTTTACGCAAAAGTGGATAAATTGAGAGGACAGACCGTTCGCTATGATCGAAATTTATCCCCACTTCAAAAACCAGGCTGGTGGAAATATAATTTAGGTAAATCTGGTGACAGCCATGGCAATCCCAGAATCATTCTGTACGAATCATATGGTGGATGGAGCGTAGAATGGGTTGGCAAGCACACCGACTATGACAAGTGGCGCGCCAATCAAGGAATGTAGGAATTTTTCAGGATCATCATCGATTGAATATGCATTGTTCGTAAGGGATTATCCGAATACCCATTGAAACGGATTTGAAATCTTCAGACTGATAAAATCATTTACATCGTTCTAATCGTTTCTAAAGTCTTAGTGATTTGGTTAATTGATTGTGTTGAGAGGACAGTCATTCCAGAAATAAAACCCCATGCTGGAACCCCATCCAATCCCTCATAATGTTCAATTACATCATTATAAAATACACTCCATTCAGGCTCATCGTCTCGTTTTGATGATTTTATGGTTGTAACGATATTCGGGTATTTGGAAAAAAAACGTTCAATCGATTCCCATCCCTCTTTATTCAGAAGAGAATCTGATTTATTCGTTGAGCCATTGCAATCAGGGCAACTAGGGGCGATATTAGGGGATACGTGCGCTTTTCTTTCACCATACCCTCTTACAGACATCAAATGGTCCATTTGGTATTTACCACTCTTGGACTTCTTATTGCAGTGAACACAAACCCAAGAGAACTGCTTTTTCTTTTTGAGAATTTCATATCTCTTTTTGAATCTCATTGTACTACTTCCGCGGCGTTGTCTCCATCTTAATGATTTACGAATGTGATCTCTCGATTCAGCGAAATTCCAATTTTGATTCCAAAACTGGAAATTTATTTGTAAATCATGAACGAAAATATCCATCCAACCAGTTCTGTCCGACCGTAGTTCTCTTTCAACTACCGGATTGATAACAATTGAATCACCTACTACCGTAGCAATATGATTTTTCTCTAGAACCCCATTGTCTAATATGTTCGTAATGGCAGTTCTCTTGGTCAAACTCAAACATTTTTTTGTTATCTCTTCATTGTCCATTTTTTGGTACCTTTTGTGAAATTCACCCCATTGATCAATAATACCTCTGGTTGAAGGTGCTGTTAGTCTAGGTGCTATTTTCCTTTTTTTTGGTTTTGAAATTGCAAAAAGATTGATTGAAAATTGCTCAATATATTCCTTCTTTAGCATACATGGTAAATTATTGTGCTTTGACGTACGCATCATCTTTCCATCAGTCATCTGAATTAGGGTTATTATTGCTAGAGGATGATAAATTGCCTGTTTATGAGGCGCTCTCCAATAGCGCCCTAATACTACATGGCCGGGAGGAGAATTGCTGAACATGAAACTCTCAGCATTTATTTTACTGATAAACTAATTTGTAAAGAATTCAGGTAATTAGGATAGATTCATATGTGTGCTATATGAAAGATGGGGTTGGTAAATATGAAACAGGGGTATATTTAATAGAGATTGTATTGTCGGCGCTCCATGAAGAAGAGCATTTACGTCTCAGGGCCCGACATCAAAATTTGGAATGGGATTCCTTCTGGAGACAGATCTGAAGTCATAAAAAAAGCACTACGAAGCTATTGGGAGGAAATGAACAAACCATTCAAACCCGATGAAGTCATAAAAAAGCTAAACGAATTGGTCGATTTGAAGAACCACTACGATGCAGTTGCTGGTGAGTTTGAGTCTAAGGTTGGAGATTTGGACCATGAGATTTATGAACTTAAAAACAAGTTGAGGAAAGTCGAGAAATTTGGGATAGGTAGTGAAGAATATCCATGGGCGACTTTCATCGATGTCAAATTATTCTGGAAGCAGTTTCTTGAGAGTGCTGAAAAACATTTCCAAGAGGACATCTGCTTTGACTCACCTTCAGGAAGAACCGGTTATCGTGTACAGAACATCGTAGATGGAAAGGTGATGATTGAGCGCCTTGGGACCAGATCAAAGAAGCCCAGTACATTCACCTTCTCTACAATCGAGCGAGCTGTGAGACGGTTTCAAAAATCGGGTAAAGATGCTGTTGAAGTGGGTGGATTTATGCCAGTCTTAGCACAGGAATGTGCGGTGGTCGAAATACACCCTAATTTGCGAAGAGTTGGTTCTTGGATAGTTTACAATCATGAGCGAAATGAGGGGATTCTATGAGTTGCGACAAAATTAGATACAAGGATAAGAAGAATGCAAAGCGTGCTGCTCGAGGTGCGTCGTCATCTGTGTTTGGTGGGCAATCAGCTAAATTTAGAGAGTACAATTGTAAATTCTGCAACTCATGGCACATAGCCACTACGAATCGGGCAAAGATGAGGTATAATTCACAACACTCTAGAGGTGGGCGCATTTCTAGGACTGGAAGGGGGAATCGGAAATGGAAATGAAACAAATAACGAAATCAAAACTATGGTCAAGAATTAATGATTTATGTCGTGAAGAGAAGATAATTATGTCTCTCACGGGTATTTCTTGGCACACTATAGAATCCACAAACTCACCGAATGTTGTTGACCGAAATAAATACAATATTCGTTACAAGAGTGGGGGGGCTGCTGAAGTGAATTTCCAGTTGGTATGTGAATTATACAACTTATTGTGGAGTCGGTTGGAATCTTCAAGATGTTTGACTGACAAAGAAATGAAACAGGGAGCATATAAAAAATTAGGGTGGGAGAGATGGTATACGCCTGGTTCAGCAATGCTTGCAATAATTCCATACCTTGATTCTAGGGTTAGAGTAACAAATAATCCGGCTGGATTGAAAATTTGAGGTGGTGGAAATGACAATATGTAATTCAGATACGAGAATTCCTAACGAAATTTTCTTATGGCATACATTTGGTGACCACGGTGAGGAGACCGAAGGAGAAATTATCAACAGAAAAAAGAGTGAGATAATAGATTCTGAATCAGGGCACACATTCTGGACGTTTGGAATGCATACTGACGGAAAAATGTTAGACAACTGGAGGGACCAGTTAATGCGACAATCAAAAGGAGGATTTGCTTATGTTGTGTGTGGTGGGAAGGCATCTAAACCCTCGGGCAAGGAAGGAACAGAAGCCACGCATTATACTGAGAATCTAATTCGACCCCCCTCTAATCCTGACTCGTGGGAAGAAATTCCTAAGAGTATAGCCGCCACTAGAGCGAAGCTTGGTACACAATATTCTGCCGCTTTTGTGGTTAGTGATATCCAAACTATCGGGGAGAAATCTGAGCTTACAGTAAAATGGTGGGATCAGAAAAATCAGAACTGGGTGATGGAATGCCCACTTAAGCATGCTTGGAATGGGGTTAAATTGCTTCACAAATCAAATGGGAAACCAATCATTAAAAACGCAGATTGCAGACATATCTTGACTTTGAAATATCCATATTTTGTTTTAGTTGGGAAAACATAGCGTACCTTTCTCAGTACCAACTGAGTCACTATGAAATCTGGAATGAGATGGTAGCATCATCGATTGTGAAGGAATCAGCATCATCAGGCCCGCTACCAATTTCTAGATTACCAGCATTTGCCCGAGTTTCAGATTGTACATGAGCCCAGTCATCATCAGCCAATTCGGGATTACCCTCACCAAGCCAAACGGACAACTCAATACTCGCATCAACATCTAAATCCAAGTCCTTACGCTTCTGCTGAACTCTACGAATAATATCTCTTGCAAGCCCCTTTGAAAGCAAGTCAGGCGTAGTAGCCATATCAAGCACCAGCGTCACATCAATAGCATCATCACCCTCACCAAAGGTGATAGTTTTAGCAGCGAATCCGTCCTTCTCAACCCGCTTTACCTCAACATCTTCTTCGGTGATATCAAATCCTTCAATCGTGCAACTGCCAGCCTGAATATCTGCCCAAACCTGTTCGGAATCCGCCGCACCAAGTGCTGCCTTAACCTTAGGCAAGTCTGCTCTACACTTAGCCCCAAGCGCACGCCAGTTTGGCACCACCTCAATTTTTTGGAATCTCTCCAAATCATCCTCAGTAGTTAGTGACTCAACATTCAACTCATCAGCTAGAATTTCGTGGAACTCGGAAATATCTGGCCCACCAACA